>DATLPP010000145.1:0-8519 GCA_035535615.1 Candidatus Udaeobacter sp. | reverse complement strand
TCGATCCTCTGACCTCGGCGCCGCCGGACGGGTGGGTGATGATCTGCGCCCACTACGACTCGATTTCAAACCGTACCCCAGGTTGGAATCCCGCCACGACGGCCGCGCCCGGCGCGGACGACAACGGCACCGGGACCGCCGCGCTTCTCGAGTACGCCCGCGTGCTCGCGCAGGAGCGCGCATCGCTGCGTCAGCGGATCGTGCTCGCCTTCTTTGATGGTGAGGAGCTGTTTTTCAAAGGGAGCCTCGCGTATCTCGGGTCGCTCGACACGCCGCCTCCATATGCGGCCGTCATCAATATCGATATGGTCGGATTCAACCCGCTCGCCGACCGCCTCGACTTGATCTACTACACGGACGCCTCGGCTTCGCTTCGCGACCGGTTGATCGCGGCGAACGATCGCTATCAAATCGGCGTGTCACCGCTCCTGCCCCAGCTCGCGAACAGTGGCGCGATCATCCTCGACGCGGCCCCGTTCGGCCTCGCGGGGATCCCGGCCGTCGCGATCGTGCAGCGCTATGGCGAGAACGACGCGACCTTCCCGGGCAATTACACGTTCCACACGGTCAACGACACGCCCGACAAGATCACGAACAAGAGGCTCTGGCTGAAGGCCGCGAAGCTGACGCTCGCGACCGCTCTCGAGCTCGCGCGCTAGGCCCGCACGGTCTCGCGGCGCCCGCGCCACGCTCGCCAGGTCCAGAACGCCCCTGTGATCGCGAGGATCGTGCAACCGATCCATGACACGAGAACGCCGAGGGCGACGTCAGCCCGGACGGTGATCGTTGTTTCGTCCTGCGTCGCGGCCCAGCCCAGGGCGGCCGCGCAGTACGGCATCCCTGCGGCTATCACGAGGATGCCGATCGAAGCCCAAAGCCGCACCGAGGAAAAACGCATGCCGGGCGAGCGTAGGAATGGGCCTCACGGCGCGAGGCTCAAAGCGGAATAGATCCGATGCAGAAATCGACTCGGAACGGTCGCAAGCTTTCGGGTCTCCACAAACCCCGCCTCGGCGGCGAGATTTCGCCACGTCTCAAAGGTCATCGGGTGGGGTACCCATGTGTTCCCGCGATCGCTGTCGTACTCGACGAGGAGCAGCCGCCCGCCCCGCTTCAGATACCCGCGCACGAGTGCGAGAACAGCGCCTTTGTCGTCGACGAAGTGCAGCGAGTTCGCCATGACGACGCCGTCGAGATCGGCTAGATCGAGGCGCCGGGTGAAGTCGGCGGCGCGAACGCGCAGCTCGGCCTGCGGCACCGCCGAGACGAAGGCGCTTCGCAGCTCAGCGAGCGCGCCGCGATCGCGATCGATGGCATGGATGATCCCGTGCGGACCGATCAGATCGGCAAGCGCGAGCGTGAACGCGCCCGTACCCGCGCCGAGGTCGGCCCATGTGCCGCCCTCGCCCTGCACCACGCCCGGCGCGAGCAGGGCGACGTGATCCGCATGGTTCACGAGCCGAGCTCGCTTTCGCGCCAGCCGTCGGTGGTGAGCGTCAGGGTCACCGGTCCGTCGGCCTCGAGGCTGACCAGCATCGCCGCCCCGAACCGGCCCTGGCGGACCTCGAGGCCGGCGCCGCGAAGCGCGCCGCAGAACGCGTCGAAGAGGCGTTTTCCCTGCTCGGGTGGCGCCGCCGCTGTGAATTCGGGCCGGCGCCCACGGCGGACGTCCCCGTAAAGCGTGAATTGGGGCACCGCCAGGACGGTTCCGCCCACCTCCGCGAGCCCCCGCTGCATCCTGCCGGCCTCCTCGAAGATGCGTAGGCCGGCGATCTTCGCGGCGAGCCGCTCGCCGTCCTCAGGGCGGTCGTTCGCGCCTACCCCTACGAGCACGACGACACCGGTTTTGATTTCGGCTACGCGCTCGTCCCCGACGTCGACGCTGGCCGATCGCACCCGCTGAACGACCGCGCGCGTTAGCCGTTCACTCCAGCTCTAGCGGCTCGGCGCGACGGCCCTGCCTCCGCGCCTCGACCGCGTGCTCAGGCTGTCGGTCTCGCTCGTTACGGCAAAGCCGCTCCTCGCTCGGCTTCACTCCAACATCCACGGGTTGTCGCCGCGGACGACCGCTTCGACCTCTGATCCCGAGAGGTGGCCCGGCGTGAAGACCGTCATGCTCTTGCCGAGCGGAAGGCGCGTGATGTAGGTGACCTTCCCGAAGCGATAACCGTGCTGAAACAGGAAGGCCGTTCCGTCTATCTCGATGCGCTGGCGGTGGGCGGTCGACGTTCCGGGCACGCCCGCAGTATGGCTTCTAGTTGAGGTCCGGCCAGGGATCCTCTGGGAAGCTGCTCATCGGGACGCTCAGGCCCGGCCAGGGATCCTCGGGGAAGCTCAGCGTCGGGACGGCCGCACGGTCCCACGGGTCCTCGGGGAAGCTGGTCGTTGGGATTTCGTCGGCTCGGGCGACACTTCCGACGAGGCCGAGGAACAAGACCGCCATGACCATCGCTGCCAGCACGCGCGAGCGGAAAGGTCTCATCTCTCTCTCCCCACATTGTCCGCGCCGACAGCGGCCAGTATTCTCCCGCAGTCTAGGCAACTCGAACGCGATGGTGCACTGTCAGTTCGGTCTAGACAGGGGGAGCGTCGGTGGCGAGTCTGCCAGAAGCTGTTCAGAAGCCGGTGACTTTGGGCGAGCGCGTCCGCGCCGCTCGCCACGCGCTGGGCATGAGCCAGGCGCAGCTTGCCGGCGACGAACTTACCAAGGGCTTCATCAGTCAGGTCGAAGCAGGTCTCGTTCGTCCCTCTCTTCGCTCTTTGCAGATCATCGCGACACGTCTTGGACGAAGCCTCGACTATTTCATCGGCGACGAGTCCATCGCAGGCGCGAAACGTCGTGTTTTCCACCGTCTGGCGGCGCAGGCCGCCACCGAGCGGCGCGACTGGGCCGCAGCCCGGCATGAGGCCACGGCCGCCCTCGGGCAGCAGGCGCAAGGGCCGGAGCGGGCCACACTCCTTCGGTATCTCGCAGCCGCGGATGCCGCCGAAGGAAAGCGGGAACAAGCGTTCGAACGCCTCGCGGAAGCAATGGGCCTGGTCGACGCGAACAGCGACGCCACAGAGCTGGCGCATCTGCTCTCCGCGCGTGGGGTGCTCTATGTCGAGCACGGCCAGCTCGCCGCGGGCGCCGAATCGCTCGAGGCGGCGCGCGATGTCATGGAGCAGCGCGAGATCACCGACCCCCGCCTGCGCGCCAGGACACTCGTGCACCTCGGGACCGTCTACCGCCGGCTCAATCGCACCGTGAAGGCGTTGGCCACGTATGAGCTCGCGCTGGCCGTCGCGTCGCGTTCGAGCGAGCTGCGGCTCGCTGCGCAGAGCTACATGGGAGTCGCGGTTGCCCTCTACGACGCGGGCGAGCTTGATGGCGCGATCGCGAACTATCAGCGGGCACTCGGACTCTTCGAGCGGGTGTCCGACACCGCGGTAGAGCTCTCCGTCATGCAGTCCCTCGCGACGGTCCAGTTCGAGCACGGCGACATGACCGCTGCTCGCGAGACGGTCGACCGATGCAGCAAACGCGCCGCTCTCGCCGGCGATGTCCGCGTGGGCGCGATCGTCGACGTCCTGCGCGCGCGCATCACCCTCGAGGAGGGCGATGCGGAAGGCGCGCTGCGCCTGGCCGAGGCCGCGGAAGTGCGGCTCGCCGATCTCGGCGACAACCGCCAGCAGGCCGACGCGTTGCGTGTCGCCGCCGCCGCCGCCCACGCTCGCGGCGACTACGCCTCGTCCGACCAGGCGTATCGCAAAGCCATCGAGCTCCTCGCCACGATCGAGGACCACCCCGATCTCTCGACGCTCGCCGCCGAGTACGCCCAGAAGCTGCGCGCGCGGGGCGACCTCGAGTCGGCGTTCGCGTATCTCGAGCTCGCGCGCGACCCGGCCGCCTCGCGTACCGGGTCCTGAGCCACAGAGCGCCGTAGCATCGGGGGCGTGCCCCGGGAAGCCCTCACCTTCGACAACGACGCCATCGCGAAGGTCCTGGACGAGATCGGTGATCTGATCGAGCTCAAGGGCGAGAACGTCTTCCGCGCGGTCACCTATCGCGCTGCGGCGCGTTCGATCCGTGATCTCCGGGAACCGCTCACGAAGCTCGTGCAGGAGCGCCGGCTCAAGGAGATCCCGAAAGTCGGTTCGTCGGTCGGCGAAGCGATCGAGCAGATCGTCGCGACAGGCCGATCGAAGCGACACGAGGAGCTGCAGGCCGCCGTCCCGCCCGGCCTTCTCACATTGCTGCGTGTCCCGGGGGTCGGGCCCGCGACCGCGCGGACGATCTACGACCACCTGAAGATCACGACGATCGAGGAGCTCGAGGAGGCCGCGACCGAGCACCGCCTCCAGCAGCTTCCGAAGATCCAGGCGAAGACCGAGGAGAACATCCTCCGCTCGATCGCGGCACTGAAGCAGCGAACGGGTCGCTCTCTCTTGCACGAGGCTCGCGCGGCCGCGATGAAGATGGCCGAGTACCTTCGCGCCGAGACCGGCGCGACGCAGCTTGCGATCGCCGGCAGCCTTCGCCGCTACAAGGAGACGATCGGTGACATCGACATCGTCGTCGCGGGCGACGATGCCGGGCCGATCTTCGAGATTTTCGCGCGCTCGCCCAGCGTCGAGCGCGTTCTCGCGAAGGGCGATACGAAATGCTCGGTCATCGTCGACCGCGGTCTTCAGATCGATCTCCGCGTCGTCCCGGCGCGATCGTTCGGAGCGGCACTCCTCTACTTCACCGGATCCAAGGAGCACAACGTCCGCCTGCGCGGCCTGGCTCTTCGCCGAAAGCTGCTGCTCAACGAGTACGGCCTCTATCGCATCGGTGCGGAGGAGCGCGGTCAGGAGATCGCCTCGAAGACCGAAGAGGAGGTTTATGCCGCGCTCGAGATGGATTTCATCCCGCCCGAGCTTCGTGAGGATCGGGGCGAGGTCGACGCCGCGAAGGCGCATGCGCTGCCGAACCTGGTGCATCTCGCCCAGGTGCGCGGCGATCTGCACACCCACACGAACTGGACCGACGGCCGCGACCCGCTGGCGGAAATGGCGCGGCGGGCACGCGCGAAGGGCTACGCGTATCTCGCCGTGACCGACCACTCGCCGGGCCTCGGCATGACGAACGGTCTGTCGCCCGAGCGCATCGAAGTTCGCCTCGCCGAAGCGGCGCGCCTCAACACGGAGCTCGCGCCATTCCGGATCATCGTCGGCACCGAGGTCGACATCCGTGCCAACGGCGCGCTCGACTACTCCGACGACCTCCTTGCCAAGTTCGATGTCGTGACCGCCTCGGTGCACTCGTCGTTCGCGCAGACGCGCGAGCAGATGACGGCTCGCGTCGTCGGCGCGATGCGCCACCCGCTCGTGACGGCGCTCTCGCACCCCACCGGGCGGCTTCTGGAAAAGCGCGAGCCGCACGCGGTCGACCTCGACGCCGTCATCGACGCCGCGGTCGAGACCGGCACCTGGATCGAGGTCAACGGGGGGCCCGAGCGGCTCGACCTTCCGGACACCTGGATCCACAAAGCGGTCGACCGCGGGGCGACGCTCGTCGCGAACTCGGACGCGCACGCCATCGAGGAGCTCGAATGGATGGATCTCGCGATCGGGACCGCGCGACGCGGCTGGGCACCGGAGAAGAGCCTGGCCAACGTGCGCGGGCTCGACGCGATGCTCGCGTCGCGGAAGAAGCGCTGATGGCGCGCGCCCGGTTCGTCGTGCACGGCGCGGTGCAGGGAGTGAACTTCCGCGCGACCGCGGTGCGCGAGGCGCTGCGCCTCGCGATCACCGGCCGGGTCTGGAATCGCGAGGACGGTTCGGTCGAGCTGATCGCGGAGGGAAGCGGCGGCGCTCTCGCGTCACTGCAGAACTGGTTGAACGAAGGGCCGCCCGGCGCGGACGTGAGAGAAGTCGAGCGGAGCGAGCTCGGCGGGAAGCCGCGTTACGAAGGCTTCAACATCACGTGGAGCGCGCCCCGAGGGGACTAGCGGCGGCGCTTCCTCCGCCGGCCGGCCTTCGGAAAGTACGCCTGACGCCGTTGCTCGCGCTCCCAAGCCGCCTCGCGCGGCGGCAGGTACGTCCAGTACATGTACACGACGAGCGCGATGTTCGCGGCGATCGAGACCGCGAGCACGAAGAACGGAACGCCGGCGCGGAGCAGCACGAGGTACCAGATAAGGAAGAGCACGTTCGTCCAGAAGGCCCACGGGCGGACACCGAGCTCGGGCGGAGGCGTGGTCCGGCTGCGCCAGTTGTACCAAACGATGTTCGCGATCAGCGACACGAGGACCGCGATCACGGCGGGCCAATAGAAACGGGATTCGCTGTTGAATGCTTGGAAGAATCGATCGATAAAGTGCTGGGGATCGAACGGCATGGACTGGCTATACTAGCCGCGCTGCGAGCCCTCCTCTCTGTCTCTGATCGCACAGGTCTCGACGCGTTCGCGCGCGGATTGCAGGACCTCGGGTGGGAGCTCATCGCCACCGACGGAACTCGTGCCGCGCTCGCCGCCGAGGGCATAACGTCGCGCTCGGTCGAGGACGTGACCGGCCAACCCTCACTTCTCGGCGGACGCGTGAAGACACTCCATCCGAAGATCCATGCCGCGCTGCTCGCGCGTCGCGACGATCCCGCGCATCGCGAGGAGCTCAAGCGCGAGGGCATCGAACCGATCGATCTCGTCGTCGTGAATCTCTACCCGTTCGCCGAGGATGCCTCGTCGGGGAAGAGCGGCAGCATGCTCCTCGACCAGATCGACATCGGTGGCGCCACGATCCTCCGCGCCGCCGCGAAGAACTACGAGCACGTCGTCGTCGTCGCGCGGCCGGAACGGTACATCGCGGTGCTCGACGAGCTGAAGCAACGCAACAACGTGTCGCTCGAGACGCGTCGCGTCCTCGCGTCGGAGGCTTTCAGCCACACCGCCGCATACGACGCGGCGATCGCATCCCGCTTCGCGAGCGAGGCGGGGGTGCAGTTCCCGGACGAGCTGACGCTCTCACTTCGCAAAGTGCGTGACCTGCGCTACGGCGAGAACCCCCACCAGCAGGCGGCGATGTATGCGGTCCGCGGTGAGGGCGGCGCGATGACCACGATGCAGCAGCTGCATGGCAAGGCGACGAGCTTCAACAACATGCTCGACATCAACGCGGCATGGCGTGTGGCGATCGACTTCGCGCAGCCGACCGTCGCGATCATTAAGCATCAGAACCCGTGTGGCGTCGCGTCCGACAACGAGGTCACGAAGGCATACCGGCGGGCATTCATGTGCGACTCGGTGTCCGCGTTCGGCGGCATCGTCGGAGCGAACCGCATCGTGACCCGCGAGCTCGCCGAGGCAATGGGGGGCACCTTCTACGAGGCGATCATCGCGCCCGGCTATGAAGACGAGGCGCTACCGATCCTTCGCCAGCGCAAGAACCTCGAGATCCTCGCCGTGCCCGGTCATTCGATCGTCGGCGGAAGGCTCGCGCGCAAGGATGGCGGCGCGTTCGATTACAAACGCATCGCCGGCGGCATGCTCGTCCAGACACCCGACGAATCCGCGGCCGACGAGGGCAACTTCAAAGTCGCGACGGAACGGACGCCTTCGCTCGAGGAGCTCACCGATCTCCTGTTCGCGTGGCGCTGCGTGAAACACGTGACCTCGAACGCGATCGTCCTCGCGAAGGGGCTCGCGACGGTCGGCGTCGGTCCGGGCCAGATGTCACGTGTCGTCGCGGTCGAGACCGCGGTACGCAAGGCGGGCGAGAACGCGCGGCTCGCCGTCATGGCGTCGGACGCCTACTTCCCCTTTCCCGATGGCATAGAGGTCGCCGCGCGCGCGGGCGTGACCGCGATCATCCAGCCGGGCGGGTCTCTGCGCGATGCGATGATGATCGACACGGCGAACAAGAACCACATGGCGATGCTGTTCACGGGACGCCGGCACTTCAAGCACTAGTCAGCGCGCGCTCGAGCTCGCTTCGGTTCTCGTCGATGTATCCGAGATCCTTCACGAACATCTGGCGTGGCGTGTCCCAGCCAACGAGCCGCTGCATCCCGGGATCGCCGAGCTTCGCCTGCTCGTCGATGAACCGTCCGACGTGCACCAGCCGGGCACGGAGCGCGGGGATGAGCGCTTCACGATCTTCGAGCCCGTAGGCGTCCGCGAAGAGCCCGAGACGCCGAGCGCGCTCGCGGTTGTCTGGTATCGCACTGGCCCCTGCGATGAGCGGCACCCAGCAGTACGCGGCATTTGCGACGTCCCAGATCCGCGGACCCGGCCCGGCGAGATCCCAGTCGAGCGTGAGCGCGAACCGGCCGTCGCGAAACAACGCGTTCCACGGCGACCAATCGTTGTGAAGGACGAGCTCGTGCGGCCCCGGGCTCACGAGCCGCCAGACAAGGTCGGGAGACGGACGGAAGCGGGCGACGATGTCGTGGTAGCGGCGCAGCAGGCGCGCGGCTTCGATCATGTGGCCTTCATCGAACACCGAATCGGGGAGCGGGATCGGGTTGCCCGCGTGGGCCTCGCCCTCGATGTAGTC
>DATLPP010000144.1:0-5079 GCA_035535615.1 Candidatus Udaeobacter sp. | reverse complement strand
CTCCCCGCACTCGAGACCGGCGAAGAAACGAAGCCGTAGCGCTTCGGCACGGTCGGGGGCGAGCCGCCCGGTCATCGCCACGACGCGCGCCAGCTCGATGCGTCGCAGGGCGACGTCGTCGGTGCGGATCGGATCGACGAGCTCCCGGGCCTCTTCGAGACCGACGTCGGGACGTCTGTCGCGCCGTGCGTCGGCGGCTTTCCGGCGCGCGATCCCAACGAGCCACGCCTTCACGGGTCCGCTCCCGCGGTACCCGCGCGCGGATCGGAACGCCGCGAGGAACGTCTCAGCGACGAGGTCCTCGGCATCCGCGGCGTCGCCGCAGCGCGAGAGCAGGTAGCGATACAGGTCGTCGACGTACAGGCGATAAAGCGCGGCGAAGCGACTGGGCTCAGACGCGGCCGCGCGCACGAGCGCCGCATCCTCGGCCACCCGGAGGCTGAGCGCCTGGGAACCGCTCACGCCTTCACCATCTTCTGCCACAACGTCGCCGGAAGTGCCCTTCCGGTAACACCTCTCGCCAAACGCTAGGGTTTTGTGGGACATGAGTCGCACCTGGGACGAAGACTGGGACTCGCGGAAGGCGGGCAAGGGCTGCCCGATGTGCGCCGAAGGCCGCCCCGACGAGGCTCACGGAAACGCGCGCGTCTTCGCCGGCCGCGTCTCCGACGCTTACCTCGTGCGCGGCGACATCGGCCAACCCGGCTACACGATCGTGATCTGGCGTGGCGGTCACATCGCAGATCTCACCGATCTCACCGATTCCGACGCGACGACGTATCTCCGCGAGGTCCTGAAGGTCGCGCGCGCGCTCGAGGCGCACTACCGGCCCGCGAAGATGAACTTCGAGATGCTCGGCAACACGGTCCCGCATCTTCACACCCACGTCGTGCCGCGCTACGTGACCGACGACAGCCCGGGCCAACCCGCGAAAGGCCTGATGCAGCCCGATCCCCATCGCAAGCCCATCGCCGACGAGGTCTTCCATCGCGATGTGGCCGCGCTGCGGGTCGCGCTGAGCGGTATGCCGGAGCGACGCGCCTAGAAGAGCGCCTGACCTCCGTCGTCGCCGCGAAGCCCAAAGCCCAGAAGCCGATCGACGCTGATGTGGATCAACCACCCGAGCAACGGCCACGGGCTTCCGAGTGGGACCAGGAGCGCGAGCACGACGCCAATCACGAGCGGCGGCGTGAAGCTGTGCCAGATGTTGTACACGCCCACCCCGCGCGGCGGCAGATAGCCGCGTGCCGGAGCCGGTCCCATGAACGAGGCCGGCACGAGACCGAAAAGATCCGGCGCCAGCAGGAACAACCAGAACGCCCAGCCGAGCTGATCCCTTGCCACGATCGCGACGCCAACCAGGACGAGCGTCAGCGCGAGGTACTCGCTCCGATGTATTCCGGTCGCTTGTCTCACCGAACGACTCCCATCACGCCGATTCCCCCGAACGGGGGCGTGTCGACTCCGTAGCGCGCGTCGCGTGCATCCAATTCCCCTGAAGTGGTGACGTGCCTTTGGAGGCTCCTGCGTCAATCAGTTAGATGAATGATCGCGTTGACTTCGTTTGCGCTCGTGCGGAACACCAGGGTTCCGAACCGAACGACGCGTTGACGATGCACGAGGACCGCTGGGCGTACTGCTCGGCCGGCGCCGCAGAGCCCCACGACTGGCGGCTCACCGGCGGTATGTCCTTGGACGATGCGAAACGGTTCGTCCAACAGCCGCATCCGATCCGTCCAGCCGATGCGACGGGTCAACGCTCCGACTGACAACCCCACCTTAACGGACATGGGGGCCGTGCTCGGTGGGTCGCGGTCCCCATGTCAGGCTCCGGCCGCGAGCCGAGCCCGCAGCTTCCCGCCGGCGAGCCCGCGGTGCGAGACGCGATGTTTCTCTTCTGACGTCAGCTCGCCCATTGTTCGGCCATCTCCGGCGATGACGAACACCGGGTCGTAGCCGAAGCCTGAGTCGCCCCGGGGCGATTCCGCGATCTCCCCGTGCACCTCGCCCTCGAAGAGCTCGACGTGCCCGTCGGGTGATGCGAGGGCCGTGACGCAGACGAATCGGGCGGAACGATCGTCGACGCCATCGAGAAGTGCGAGGAGCTTCGTGTTGCGCTCCTCGGCACTCGCGTCCTCGCCGAAGAAACGCCGGCTACGCACGCCGGGCGCGCCGCGGAGTGCAGTGACCTCGAGACCGGAGTCGTCGGCGATCGTCTGAAGGCCGCTGGCCGTCGCGTACGAACGCGCCTTCGCCGATGCGTTCTCGGCAAACGTTTGCGCATCCTCGTCCGGCTCGGGCGGCACCGGGTCGAGGTCGGTGGGCGCGACGAGCTCTAAGTCGATTCCCTGGAGGATCTCGCGGTACTCGCGGAGCTTGCCGGGATTGGTCGAGCCGAGAAGGAAGGGGTGCCGGTCTCGACGCGTGCTGCTCACGCGTCCATGGTCGTGCTCGCGGCCTCCAGGTGCGCACCGCGTCCGAGGCGCCACGGAGCCCACCAGTTCGCGCGGCCGAGTAGGCGCATCGTGGCGGGAACGACGAGCGCGCGAACGAGCGTCGCATCGAGCAGGACGGCGATGGTGAGTCCGATGCCGACGGACTTGATGATCACGACGTCGGCGAGCGCGAACGCCACGAAGACACCCACCATGATCGCGGCCGCTCCGGTGATGAGCCTGCCGCTCCGCTCGAGGCCCATCGCGACCGCGGCGACGTTGTCGCCGGTGCGCCGGTACTCCTCCTGGATCCGGGAGAGCAGCAGTACTTCGTAGTCCATCGAGAGCCCGAACATGATGCAGAACATGATCACCGGAAGGCTCGGCTCGATCGATTGCGGCGTGAAGTTCAGGACATTCGCGAGGTGGCCCTGCTGGATGATCCACACGAGAGCGCCGAATGACGCGCTCACCGAGAGCGCGTTCATCGCCACTGCCTTGAGCGGCAGCACGATGGATCCGAGCAGGAAGAAGAGCGCGAGCATCGTCGTCAGCGTGACGAACCCGACCGCGACGGGCGTGCGCTCGACCAGGTAGTCCACCGCATCGACGTCGAACGCGGTTTGGCCGGTGACGAGGACAGCGCCGCCATCGAGTGACTGCGCTCTTGCGGCCCGCACGATGGCTCGAGCCTCATCGCTCTGCGCGGTGCTCGCGGTCCGAACGGACAGAAGAGCGATATGCGGACCCGTGGGGCTGAGCGGCATGTCGACGCGCAGCACGTTCGGAAGGGCCGCCAAACGAGCGCGCAGATCTTCCAGCGCGGCGCGGTGGTTGAGTGGGTCGTCCGGGAACCGCGCCACGACGGTGACGGTCGACTGGCCCTGACCGGGGAATTCGTTGACGAGCACGTCGTACCCGCGCCGCGACTCGATCGTAGGCGGGAGGATCGTCGCATCGGCGGACGCAAGGCGAAGCTGCGTGAACGGCGATGCGGCGATCGCAATGAGCGCGATGGTCGGTACGAGCACCAGCACCGGTCGCCGCATCACCGTGGTCGCGATGGAATGCCAGACGCCGCCACCGCCGCGGCCGCGAGGCAGCGGAAGGCGCCACGCTCCGGCACGCGGGCCGAGGATGGAAAGGAGCGCCGGCAGGAAGGTCAGCCCGTACAGAACCGCCGCCGCGACCACCAGCGAGCCGCTGACGCCGAGCGAGACGAGGAACGTGCCCGGGTAGAAGAGCATGCCCGCGAGGCCGATCGCTACGGTGATGCCTGAGAACAGGATCGCCCGGCCGGCGGTCGCGAGCGCGATGCCAACGGCGCTTTCGACTTCGCTGCCGCGCGCGAGCTCTTCGCGAAACCGGCTCACGATGAAGAGCGAGTAATCGATCGCGACACCGAGACCGATCAGCGTCACGATGTTGAGCGCGTACTGCGAGACGTCGATCGCGCGAGCGAGCGCGAACGTCGCGCCAAGCCCGGCCACGATGACGAGGACGCCCACCCCGAGCGTGAGCAACGCCGCCGCGGCGCTGCCGAACACGACAAGGAGCAGCACGAACGCGAGCGGCAACGAAACGAACTCGGCGCGCTGCAGGTCCCGATCGAGCGCCGCGTTGATGTCGCCGTTCAGCGGAATGTTCCCGGTCGAGAGCACCTCGAACGTGTCCGTCCGTACGAGCGCCCGGAGCTGCGAGAAGAATCCTTCGGCCTCGGTCGTCGTCCCCTTCACGGTCACGTTGGCGAGTGCGCGCTTCCCGTCCTTCGAACGCAACGCCGCTGCCGATGCGGGGGGTACGGAGTCGGGCGTGACGATCGACACGACGCGCGAATCGGAGCGCAGCGGAGCGAGCGCGGCGTTCATGCCGTCGACGAAACGAGGATCGGCGGCAGCGAGGCCCTCGTTGCTCGTGAAGATCAGGACGAACGAGGAGGTCGCCGCGACCGGAGCGCCCGTCACCGGCGGGAATTCGTCGCGGATCAGCTGGCTGGCCCGACCGGCCTCGGTGTCGCGGAATTCAACGTTCCGCAACTGGCCGCCGGCGATCAGCGAAGCGGCCGAGACGCCGACGGTAAGCAGCGACAGCACGAGGACGAGCCATCGGCGCCGGTAGACAAAGCGGCCCCACCAGGCGAGCAGTCCCATGTCGGCCTATATACGCGCGGGCAGAGCCCAGGCGTTCCCTAGCGAAGCGCCGCGCGCTGGGCGGCGATGAGCTGCGCGATCCCGTCGAGGGCGAGCGCGAGGACGCGGTCGAAGTCCCCTCGCGAGAAGGGCCGGCCCTCAGCGGTCCCCTGGACCTCGATGAGCTCGCCCTCGCCGGTCGCGACCACGTTGACGTCGGCGTCGGCGATCGAGTCTTCGGCGTACGCGAGATCGAGGAGGAGGTCGCCTTTTACGTAGCCCGCGGACACTGCGGCGACGTTGCGTACGATCGGCGACGGCTTCACCTTGCGGACGGCGTGCGCGAGCGCGATGAACCCGCCGGTGATCGCGGCGGTTCGCGTTCCCCCATCGGCTTGGATGACCTCGCAGTCGACCATGACGCTCCGCGGCCCGAGCGCCTTCAGGTCGATCGCCGCGCGCAGCGCGCGGCCGACGAGGCGCTGGATCTCGAAGGTGCGCCCGCCCGGGCGTCC
>DATLPP010000143.1:0-8926 GCA_035535615.1 Candidatus Udaeobacter sp. | reverse complement strand
GTGGGTGTTCACACCGGGCGATCCCTCGTCCTGGTTCCCGCCGGGCCAGTGGTTCGTCGACTTTCTTCCGGGCCAGATCATCTTCGGGTTCGGACTCGCGATGATGGTGGCCCCGCTGACGACCGCGCTCATGACGAGCGTCCCCGTGCGCAACTCGGGTGTCGCGTCGGCGGTGAACAACGCGATCTCGCGTGTCGGCCCGCAGCTGGCGGGCGCTGTGATCTTCGTCGCCATCACGGCGAGCTTCTACTCGGGGATGGCCGCGCGCATTCCTGGCACTGGCACGTCCGATCCCGCGTTTCGTCATGACTACCCGCCGATGACCGTGCCGCGCTGTCCCGGCTCGTGCCCCCAAGAGGTGACCGCGCGCATCCAGGCCGCTCGCGATCAGTCCACCGAGGCATTCCATCTCGCGATGTACGTCGGCGCCGCACTTCTCGCGGCGGGTGCCCTCGTAAATGCCACCGGCATCTCGAACGAGAACGCGCTCGAAGCGACGAGGCGGCGCACGCCGATGACGACGGTGTAGGGCATGGCCCTTCGGTCCGCTCTCGCGGTCGTCGTGATCGCGGTCGGCTGCTCGCCGACCGCGTCCAGCCCGACCCCGACCCCGACCGCGTCCAGCTCTACGCCGACGGCCACAGCATCGCCGACGCCATCGCCGAGTCGCGTCGCGCGAGTGACCGTATCCGACACGACCCTCACGACAAGCGCGGGATCGTTCGTCCTCTTCCAGCTCCCCGGCGAGGCTCGGTTGCGGGCGATCACATGGGACGCTTCCTTTAGTGGCATCCTCCCGGTGCAGGTCCCCGCCGATGCGGTGTGGTCGCAATCGCCGTACGGGGCGACCTTCCGGATCGATTCGACGATCACCGCCCGGGACGGACCCGTCCTCGCGGTCACGCCCTGGCCGGCGAAGATCACGCCTGCATGGACCCTCGAAGGAACGACGCTCTGCGCCGCGGTGCCCGAGCGAGACGCGACGGGCGCGGCCTTGCGTCTCGAGAGGTTCACGTTCGAGCAGCCTGTGCGCGTGGTGGCGAGTGGCTTCGCGATCTACGGCGACAACGGCGGCTATCCGGTTCTCGCGTGCGACACCGGGAACGACCGCGCGATCGTGGCGTTCTTCGGTCAGGGCATCGCCCCCGCGAAGCTTTGGGTGTTCCGTCTCTCGACCGGCGCGCTGATCCGCACGGTCGACTACAGCGGCCAGAGCGGTTCTGGTGGATGGGTCGCGGCCAGCGCCGACGGATCGATGCTCGCCGAAACGGTCCGCTCTGGCGGTACGGGTGGTCTGTGGAAGGCGACGATCCGCGCTGCGGACGATGGCAAGCAGCTCGGGACAATCGATGGCTTTGTGGTCCAGGGATTCTCGGGTGACAAGTCACTCGTCGTCGGTGCCAACGAGACTTCGGCCGCGGTCATCGACTGGAGGACCGGACGCAAGGTCTGGAGCGCGTCGGGCACGTACGCCGGATATCTGGCCGAGCCCGGCAGTCAACAGGTTGCCGTCGGCATTGGGTTCGTCGGAGGATCGGACGAGCGCGACGTCTATCTGGTCCAGCCGGATGGGTCAGCGCCGCTCCTCCCCGCGCGCGTTCGCGTCGGGCTCCGCTACTAAGACTCTCGGTGCCGCGAGGCAATGCCGCCGCTTGACTTCATTGGTAAGTCGAGACTAACGTAAGTTCCACAGGCGCTGAGGCGCGATTGGGAGGTCTTTCATTGGGCGATCCGGTCACGAATTTCGAGATCAACAGCGCGGATCCGGCGAAGGCGCGGCGTTTCTACAGTGCCGTGCTCGGCTGGAAGATGAACGAGGTCCCGCAGACGGGATACACGTTCGTCGACACCGACGCGGGCGGCAAGGGGGTCGGCGGCGGCATCGGACCGCTCCGCGGGCCGAAGCCCTTCGTCACGTTCTACGTCGTCGTCCGCGACCTCAACGCGACATTGAAGAAGGCGACCGATGCGGGCGGAAAGGTCGTGTTCCCGGCGACGAAGGTCGGACCCACGACCACGATCGCGTTGTTCAGCGATCCCGACGGGAACGTCATCGGCCTGACCGACGGCAAGTAGCGCGGGTCGGGTCTAGAGCAGGATCCCATCGAGCGCGTCAACGACGGCGCGCTCGTGATCGCGCGTGTGGAAGTCATGGAGCGGGTGGGGCGGCAGGTCATGCTCGGCGCTGACGCCGCCCCGCCTCGTGTAGAGGACGGGGTAGATGTCGCCGGCCGGATTCTCTTCGAGCGTCGCCGCGACCGAGTCCGCCGGACCCCAGTCGAGAAAGCTTTGCAGTGGGAGGATCCCGTCGTCGACGATCCCGCGCTTGGGGTCGCGGAACAGCACGCGTGCGAGGTACGACTTCTGGTGCCAGAGCTCGGGCGCGTTCGTGAACTCGTTCAATAGATAGGACACGACCTCGGCGCGCGGGACGACCGGCCGTTCGGGGTCGATCGCGAAATGCTTCTTCGCGACCTGGCGCGCGAGGATGCGTCCGTTGTAGCGATGGCCGTTCACCCCGCCGGAGTTGCTCGGGATCCCATGCTTGCGCAGGCCGGGCGACGCCTGATGGATCGTCCCGCCGAAATACACCCCGGGGACCGATGAGCTCTCCCAGAACGGAGACTGCGCAGGGAGCTTGTTGCGGCCGACCGTGGCGACGCCGAGGTTCGGCAGATCGAGGATCGGACTCGTGAAGCCGGTCGCCGCGATCACGTCGTCGACCTCGAAGACCAGCTCGGTGGCGCTCTCGGCCTTGCGCGTATGCACGCGGAAGAGCTCGCCGCTTCGCTCGATCCGCTCGATCGACGCATCGAGGACGATCACGCCGCCTGCCAGGACGTGGTCCTCGTACGGCTGCACGTAGCGCGCGCGGACGCCGACGAGCGAGCGCGTGTTGATCGAGAGCTTCGCCGGCGACGGAGAGGCGAGGATGATCTGCTTGGCCCACTGCAGGAAGCCCGTCGCGAGCTCGAAGCCGGAGTTCTCCTTGCCGATGATGAAGACCCGCCGCCCGGCGTACGTTTCGGCCGGCCGGGTTTGGGCGTAGTGCGGCACGTCTTCGATCCCGGGCATTTGCGGGCGCCACGGCTCGGCGACGCCGACTGCGAAGATCGGGACCTGGCAGCGATAGTCGCCGTCGCTCGTCTCGAGCACCCAGCGATCCGCGTCACGTCGCGTTCCGGTCCACCGGCATCCGTAGCGCACCTCGAGCTTCGTCCGTTGCGCGAACGCGGCGAGATTCCGCTCCATCTCCGGGCGCGAGGGGTAGTACGAGGTGCCGTCCATCATCGAGCACATGAGGGCGCGGCACTCCTTCTCCTCCGGCAGCAGGCTGTTCCAGTCGTAGCGTTCGTACTCGCGCGTGCCCTGCTCGAACGGTGCGTACGGCTTGGTCCACGAAAGAAGGCGCTGGAAGAAAGGCCACCGGCGGAACATGCCGCCCGCACTTTCGTCGGCGGAGAGGACCGCGTGCTTCACGCCGAGGCGCGAGAGCGAGTAGCTGATCTGCAGCCCCCCGGGTCCGCTGCCGACGACGACGACCGGATACGCGCCGGGCGGGTGGGGCCGCTCGGTCAGCCGCCCCTCCGCGTCACGTTCGAGAGCTTGCGCGCCTCGGCCACCAGGATCCGGTAGCAGACGCGCGGGTTCGTCTGGAGGAACTCTTTCAGTAGATCGCCGGGAAGCACGAGGCAGCGGAGTGGCCGCGCCGCCACGATGTCGGCTACCGGCGCCTCGCCGAGGAGCACCGAGATCTCACCGAAGAACTCGCCGCGCGCCAGGGTATTCACGCGCTTACCCCCCACGTTCACGGCGGCCTCGCCCTCGAGGATGATGTAGAACGCCGAGCCGGAGATGCCCTCGCGGAAGATTCGCTCGTCCTGCGCGAAATAGCGCTCTTCGAGCGTGTGGGCCACGCGCTCAAGCTCCGGACGCGAAAGATCCGCGAAGATCGCGAGACCGGCGAGCGTGTCGGGGATGTCGTCGGGCGCCGAGCGCATCGCTGTTGTCTATAGGCTCGCCTCCGTCTTGGCAAACGCGCGAAAGCGCAGAATCAAAGAAGGATGAGCGAGGGGAGGGGGTTGCCGGCCGGCACCCTCACGTTCGTATTCACCGACATCGAGGGCTCGACCAAGCTTCAGACCGAGCTCGGCACCGACCGCTATCAGGATGTCCTCGAGACACACACGCGCATCCTTCGCGACGCCTTCAAAGATGGTGGATTCGAGGTCCGCGTGGAGGGCGATGCGCTCTTCGTGGTCTTTCCCGTTGCCGTCAACGCCGTGCGCGCGGCGGCCGCGGCGCAGCGCGGCCTCGCGAAAGCCACGTTCCCTCACGGTGCGACCCTCCGGGTACGCATGGGGATGCACACCGGCGAGGGCCGCCCCGCGACCGCCGACGCGGGGGCGGACTACGTCGGCATAGACGTGAACCGCGCGGCGCGCGTCGCCGCGGCGGGCCACGGCGGCCAGGTGCTCATCACGCAGGCGACCGCCACGCTCGCGCGCGCCGATCTCGGCGACGGTCTCTCACTTCGCGACCTCGGCGAGTTCAGGCTGAAAGACCTGGCGAATCCCGAGCGGCTCTTCCAGCTCGTGATCACCGGCGGAGTGGCGGACTTTCCGCCGATCCGGAGCCTGGATCAAGCTGCGACATTCCTCCCGTCGCAGCCGTCGACCTTCGTCGGTCGCGAGCGCGAGATCGCCGAGGGAAAGCGTCTCCTCGAAGGGACCCGGCTCATGACCCTGACCGGTCCGGGCGGCACGGGGAAGACGCGGCTTTCGCTGCGCATCGCCGAGGAGTCGGCTCACGACTTCGCCGACGGAACGTTCTTCGTTCCCCTCGCACCGATCACCGATCCGGATCTCGTTCCATCGACGATCGCGCATACCCTCGGGGTTCAGGTGGGCGGGAGCGAGATGCCGTTGACCAGAGTCCTCGATCACGTTCGAGGCAAACGGCTTCTGCTGGTCCTCGACAACTTCGAGCAGATCCTTCCCGCGGCGCCGATCGTCGGACAGATCCTCGGTGCGAGTCCGGTGTTGAAGGTCATCACGTCCAGCCGAGCACCGCTCCGCATCTCGGGCGAGCAGGAATTCCCGGTTCCTCCTCTCGAGCTTCCCGACCCGGAACGTTTGCCGGCCCTCGAGGTCCTCGCGCAGTCGGACGCCGTCCGGCTTTTCATCGAGCGGGCCGGGGCCGTGCGGCCCGATTTTCGCGTGACGGCGGAGAACGCCGCGGCCGTTGCCGAGATCGTCTACCGGCTCGACGGCCTACCGCTCGCGATCGAGCTGGCAGCGGCGCGCGTGAAAGTCCTCACGCCTCAGTCGATGCTTCCGAAGCTCCGCCAGGGCCTCGACATGCTGGCGTCGACCGCACGCGATTTGCCCGAGCGGCAACGAACCCTGAACGGGGCGATCGCGTGGAGCTGGGACCTCCTGAACGAGACCGAGAAGCGTCTCTTCGCACGCCTTGCCGTGTTCGTGGCGGGCGCGATGCTTCCAGAGATCGAGGCGGTCAGTGGAGACGGCGAGGTCCTCGACGTTCTGAGCGCCCTCGTCGAGCAGAGTCTCGTTCGGCAATCGGAGGCCGCGGGGGAGCCGCGCTTCCGGATGCTCGTCACGATCCGCGAGTACGCCCTGGTGCGCCTCGCGGAGAGTGGGGAAGCCGACGAGATTTCCCGGCGCCACGCCGCGGCGTATCTGGCGCTCGCCGAGGAGGCCAGGCCGCACTTTGGAAGCGGCGACCAGAAGCGCTGGCTGGACGTGCTTGAGCTCGAGCACGACAACATGCGCGCGGCACTCGAGTGGACCATCGCGCGCGGTCACGCCGACGAGGCGTTACGACTGGTGTTCGCGCTGTGGCGGTTCTGGCAGCGGCGCGGTCATCTGCCCGAGGGTACGCAGTGGTGCGAGCGCGCACTGGCACTTCCGGCGGAGAACGTCTCGCCGCTTGTTCGGATGAAGGCGCTCGAGGCCGCGGGCGGGCTCGTGTACTGGCGCGCGCAGTTCGACCTCTCGGCCGACTACTACACAAAGGCGCTCGAGATCGCCACGCGTATCGGCGACCCCGCCGAGGAGGCCAACGCCGCATACAACCTCGGGTTCGCGTACGGCGTGCCGATGAGCGACGTTCCGCGAGCGCTCGAGCTCCTTCGCGGCGCGCGCGCGAAGTGGCTGGCGCTCGGCGACCGTGGCGGCGTAGCCCGCGCGAGCTGGGCGCTCGGATCGTTCCTGCAGCTCGGTCCGCGCGGCGGCATCGCACGCTCGATCTTGGAAGAAGCGCTCGCCGCGGCCGAGGAGGCCCTCGCCACGAACCGGACCCTCGGCAACCGTTTCGATCTCGCGTACGCCCAACATCTCAATGGCGTGGTCCTGTACAAGCTTGGCCGGTTCGAAGAATCGCGTCGCGCATTGACCGAGGGCGCCACTCTCTTCCAAGAAGACCGTGACATCTCGGGACTGGCGCTCATCGCGAGTGACCTTGCCGAGCTCTCCGCAGCGGAGGGCGACGACGAGCGGCGAGCCGTCCTCACGGGCATCGCGGACACGTTCGCGCGCCGTTCGGGGACCGGGCTCCTCGACAACTTCGAGTCGCAGGAGGGCCGGTGGCTCCCACGCGGAGTCCCTGCCGAGTTCCGCTCCGCACTCGAACGCGGGCTCGCGATGAAGGAGGCCGAGGCAATCGCCTACGTCCAGGGTGAGGAGATCTCGAGGGACTAAGCGTCCTCAGCCGGTCGCCACATCCGTCGACGGTGCGCCGGCGCGCGACAGCACCGCGGCCACGATCGCCGCGACCGGCAGCGCGAGCGCCGCGGTCGCGATGAATGGGAGGAGCGGGTCCGCGTCGTAGAGGAAACCCGCGGCCGTTCCGCCCGCGCCGAAACCGAGCGCGAAGGCCACCTGGTAGGTCGCGTAGCCCTGCGCCGCGCGCGCGGGCGGGATGATCCGTTCCACTGCGGACGCGACGACCGGATTCGCGGCCTGTGTCGCGCCGAGAAGGAGCGCCGCGACCCCGATAAGCGGCTCGAACCTCCCGGAGAGGGTCATCAGAACGCTCGCGACGGTCATCACACTCGCCGCGGCGAACAGCGCGGGCACAGGGCCGATCGCGTCGGCGAGCCGGCCGGCGGCGACCGCGAGACCGGCCGCGCCAACCGAGACCAGGCCGACGTAGATGCCGAGGCGATCGAGCGGGATGGCGGCGATGTCGCGCAAATAGACCGGTAACAGCGCGAGCGAGACGATCGAGATCATCGCCGCGAACGGCGTGATCGTCAGAAGGATCCAGAACGTTCGCGGCGGCCGGAACGGCCCGCGCTCCACGTGCGGCGGAACCGCTCGCAGCCCGAATGTGAGCGCGGCCGAACCCGCGAGGAGCGCCGCGGCGATCGCGATCGCGGCGCGGAAGCCGATCGACGACGCGAGCACCCCCGCGATCGGTGCGCCGATGATGTTGCCCGCGAAATACGCACCGAGGACGATCCCGAGCGCTCGGCCGAGCTCCCTTCGCGGCGTCGTCGACGTGACGTACGCGATGATGAGAGGGAGCCCCGCCGTACCGGACCAGTACAACGCGGAGCCGACGAATGCACCGTGCCAGTCGGTGAGGGGCACGAAAGTCGCGACACCGAGAGCCGCGCAGAGCCACGCCGCCGTGATGAGCGGCTTGCGGCCGATGCGGTCGGCGAGATAGCCCGCGGGCAGGAAACACAGCACCGCCACGAGATTTCCCGCGCCGAAGACGATCCCGATGTCCTGCGCGCTCGCGCCGAGATCCCGCAGGTAGAGCGGCCAGACCGCGGACAGAAGCCCGAACCCGCACCCGAACAGCACCTGCGCCCCGGTGAGGATCCAGATATCGCGCGAGAGCTTCAGCTGCGTCCCTTCACGATGCCGCGGGCGCGACGCTCCTCGAATTCGGTGCGCGCCTTCCGAAGAACGTCGGGATCGGCGAGCACGTCGATCGCGGTGAGTGCGAGGGCCTTCGCCGCGACGAGGGCGTTCTCGTGCGCCTCCTCCTGGACGACGGCCTCGCGGAAGGCGGTCGAGTGGCCCGGGATCGATTCCTGTGAGATCGCTATGTAGGGGTGGATCGCGGGAAGCACCTGCATCACGTTGCCCATGTCGGTCGAGCCGACACGTTCGTCGTCGCGCGCCTCGAATACCTGGATGCCGAGCGAGCGCATGTGATGCGTCCATCGGTCCGCGAGAGGCGTGGAGAACACCATGTTCTCGTAGCCCGCGTTCTCGTTGACCGTCACCGTGAGCTTCGTGCCGGTCGCCTTCGAGGCGCCCTCCGCGCACGCGACGAAGCGGCGCAGCACCTCTTGCTGGTAGCGGCGATCGAGCGCGCGAATGGAGAAACGCGCCGCCGCGTAGTCGGGGATGACGTTCGCCGCGCTGCCGCCGTTCGTGATGATCCCGTGGACCCTCGCATCGGGCCGCAGCTGCTGCCGCATCGCGTTCACGTTGTTGAAGAGCTGCAGCACACCGTCGAGCGCGTTGATTCCCAGATCGGGTTGCGACGCCGCGTGCGCGGACTTCCCGCGGAACTCGACCATTACGCGATTCGAGGCGAGTGAGTGCCGTCCGGCGAGCGACCGTCCGGAGGTCGGGTGGATCATCATCGCGACGTCCACGTCGTCGAATCCACCCTTGCGGATCAATGCGACCTTGCCGCCTCCGCCCTCCTCCGCGGGCGTGCCGATCGCAGCGAGGGTGCCGGGGAGCTGATCCATCACCGCGCGAACGCCGACCGACGCGGCCACCCCGATCATCGCGATGAGGTTGTGACCGCAGGCATGGCCGATCTCGGCGAGGGCGTCGTACTCCTGGAGGATCGCGACGGTCGGTCCCGGCCCACGGCCCTTCGCATTTCCTCGATAGGAGGTCTCGATGTCCTTGTAGCCGCGCTCGACGGCGAA
>DATLPP010000142.1:0-3898 GCA_035535615.1 Candidatus Udaeobacter sp. | reverse complement strand
TAGCGCATGGAGCGGGTGGCACGGCGCAGCGGGTCTCTCGCGAAGCGCGGGTGCCCCGGGGACCCGCCCGCAGCGAACGGAGTGAGCTGCAAGGCGGGGAGGGTGCGCTGAGGGAGAGACCCGCGTAGCCGGGACAGGACCCGCGGGCATCCGGGACAGGACCCGCAGCGCCACTGAGATTAGTTAGAGGCCGTGAAAAGTTACGGGAGGCGGTTGAACCAGAGCAGTGAGAATGCGCCGGCGAACACGGCAAGGATTGCCGCGGCGAGCGTGGCGTAGGCGGTGAGCTCGGTCTTTTCATTGCGCACGACGAGCTGCGTCGTCAGGTTCTCGTAGACGGTGCGGAGGTCGGCTTCGGTGTTCGCGTTGAAGTACTGGGCGTCGGTGACCTCGGCGATCTTCTTCAGCGTGGCCTCGTCGAGCGCGGTGCGTACGGCGCGGCCCTGCAGCCGAACGACTGCGCCCGCCGCGCTCCCCACACCGATTGTGTAGACGCGCACGCCGCGGCTGACCGCCTGATCGATAACGTCAAGTGGCGGCGGGAACTGGTTGTTCTGGCCGTCCGACATGAGGACGATCGACGCGGACGAGTGCTGACCAACAAGATAGGCGGGCAACGGGGTCGCGGAGGGACGAGGCGTCGCGCCCGGCTGCTGACCCTGTTGGAGGATCGAGCTCGGCAGATCTTCCTCGCTGCCCTGGTTCTCGGCGATCGCGTCGAGTGACACGAGGATGGCGCGGCCGATCGCCGTCGCGCGCTGCGGGCGGAGCCTGTTGATGGCCGCGATCACCAGGGTCTTGTCCGTCGTAGGCGATTGCACGATCGACGCGTCGCCTGAGAAGGAGACGACGCCAATCTTCACGCTCTCGCTCTGCTTTTCCACGAACGCGCGCGCGGCGGCTTTCGCCGCTTCCATTCGATTCGGCTTCATGTCTTCAGCGAGCATCGACCCGGAGACGTCGATCGCCAGGATGACCGTCCCTTCCTGGCTCGGGACGGCAACGACCGCCTGCGGACGCGCCACCGCGATCGTCATGAAAGCGAGGGCGAGGATGAAGAGCACGGGCGGGACGTGACGCCGCCATCCGGGTCCCTTGCCGATGGCTTCGCGCACGAGCGAGAGGTTCGCGTAACGAAGCGCGTAACGATTCCGCCGGCGCTGCGCGAGCACGTAGAGCACCGCGAGTCCGGCGACGACCACGAGCAGCAAGAGAGCGGTGGGCCAGATGAAGGTCATGCGGATGCTCCCATCGCGGCGCGCCGTCCGGCGCGGCGCTTACGCGCGTACGCGAACTTGACGATAGCCCGGACCATGTCTTCGTCCGTGCGCAACACGAGCGCGTCCACGCCCGCGCGTGTGAATGTCGCGTTGAGCAGATCCTCGCGGCGTCGCGCAGCCGAGGCGAACCGCTCGCGAAAACGCCGATCGCCGGTGTTCACGCGAAGCTGCTCGCCGGTCTCACTGTCCGTGAGGATCACGGTGCCGATGTCCGGTAGCTCGTCCTCGCGCGGATCGGCGACTCGAATGGCGAGCGTCTCGTGACGGCGTGCGATGCGCTCGAGGCGTTGCTCCCAACCCGCCGCGCTAAAGAAATCGGAGACCACGAAGACGAGCGATCTGCGCTTGAGCCCACGCATCCCGGAGTCGAGGAGGTCGCTGAGCGATGTGAGTGGCGCGCTCTCGAGCCGCGGACGCTTCTCGAGCTCGTTCAGGATGCGAAGGACCTGCACGCGGCCGCCGCGCGCGGGGATCGAGCGCTCGACACGAGATCCGTAGAGCGTCGCGCCGACACGGTTGCCGTGGCGGGTGAGAAGACGGGCGAGCAGGGCAGTGAAGTCGATGAGGAGATCTCGTTTCTTGCGGTCGACGGTCCCGAAATCGACGGATGGCGAGAGGTCCAAAAGAAAGTGCGCGTTGATCTCACGATCCTCCAGGTACTCGCGCACGTATGGGGTGTCGAGCCGTGCCGTCACGTTCCAGTCGATGTGCCGGACGTCGTCGCCGAACGCGTACTCGCGGATGTCCGCGAGATCGAGGCCCTGGCCCCGGAAGATCGAGCGGTAGTCGCCCTGCAGCAGCCCGTCCAGCCGGCGCATGACGGTCCACTCGAGTCGTTGAAGGCGGCGCTCAGGCCCTGAGGGCGACATGTCCCTGCAGTGGCTCCGTGGGTACCGGAATGCGCGCGAGGACGCGCTTCACGATGTCGTCCGCGCTGACATCCTCCGAGAGAGCTTCGAACGAAAGGACGATCCGGTGTCGCAGGACGTCGAGCGTGAGGTCCTGGATGTCCTGCCCCGTCACGTAGCGGCGGCCGCGGAGATACGCGAGCGCGCGACCGGCGAGCACGAGGTTGATGGACGCGCGCGGGCTCGCGCCGTAGCTGATGTACTTCGCCACATCACCGATGCCGTACTCGGCTGGCTGCCGCGTCGCCGACGCGAGCCGGACGACGTACTCCATGAGCGTCGGATCGACGAAGACCTCGTCGACCTCGCGCTGCAGCTGGATGAGACGCTCGGTCGTCATCACCGGTACGACAGGCGACATCCGTCCGGTCACTCGTTCGACGACGACGAATTCATCCATCTCGTTCGGGTACCCGACGAGCACCTTCAACATGAAACGGTCGACCTGAGCCTCGGGGAGGGCGTAGGTCCCCTCGGTCTCGATCGGGTTCTGCGTGGCCATGACGAGGAACGGATCGGGGACCTTGTGGGTCTCGCGGCCGATTGTCACCTGCCGCTCCTGCATGACTTCGAGAAGCGCGCTCTGGACCTTCGCGGGAGCGCGGTTGATCTCGTCGGCGAGCAGGAGATTCGTGAACACCGGACCGAGGGAGGTCTGAAAGTCTCCGGCGCGCTGGTTGTAGATGCGGGTCCCGACGAGGTCCGCGGGCACGAGGTCGGGAGTGAACTGGATCCGTTTGAAGTCGCCGGTGATGGCCTGAGCAATGGTCTTGACGGACAGGGTCTTCGCGAGGCCAGGCACGCCTTCGACGAGCAGGTGGCCGCGCGCGAGAAGACTCACCATGAGGCGCTCGAGCAGGTGGTCCTGACCGACGATCACTTTCTTGATCTCGAAAAGAAGCCGGCCTGTGTCCGGCGGCACCGCTGCCTGTGTCTCTGCCATCAGTCTTACTCCTCTAGTCGGGCGGCACGCCGAGCGCGCCTGCCGCTGTGTCGATGGTCACCGCGAAACCCACGCCGCTGAACGCGGGCTGTCCCGTTGGATTCACGAGTCCGGTCACGATCCCGACGACTTCACCGTCCCTATTGACGAGCGGTCCTCCGGATGATCCCGGGTTCACGGCCGCGTCGAACTGGATGAGACCTGTGAGGGTGCGGCCCTGGTTGGGCGCCTGAACGGAGCGGTCGAGGCCGCTTATCACGCCCGTCGAGAGCGATCGCGTGAGGGCGAAAGGATTTCCGACGACGATCGCGTCGTCGCCGATCCGCAGAGCCGATGGATTACCAAGGGTGGCCGCCTGTAGCTGCGCGGGCGTATTCGCGGGCCGGAGTGCTGCGATGTCGCTCTCGGCAACTTCGGAAATGATGACCGCCGACGACTCGGTGCCGTCAGCGAACACGACCGTGAGGCGCTGTGCGTTTTGGACCACATGAAGGGCTGTGAGGATGTCGCCGGCATCGTCGATCACCACGCCCGAGCCCAGGTCGGTCAGCTTTCCGTCAGCGCTCAGCGCTTTGATCTGGACCACCGAAGGAGCAACCTTCGCGTAGACCTCGCTCATCGCAGGCGTCGGCGTCGCCGACGGCTGCACATCTTGGGGCCGGGGGGCGGGCGCTAGGGAGATTGCGAGGAGCAGAGCTGGGCCTGCGAGCACGGCCGTCCAGGGAAGAGCGCGACGGACCGCGGTGCGGATGCGAGCCTTTTCCGGC
>DATLPP010000141.1:0-3553 GCA_035535615.1 Candidatus Udaeobacter sp. | reverse complement strand
CTGCGCGTGAACGTGCCCCTCTTCGTCGAGCGTGGCGACAAGATCAAGGTCGACACACGAACCGGTGACTACCTCGAGCGCGCCTAGCCGGATCCTGCGCGTCGGCCAGATCGTGACGCGGCTCGCCGCGCACATACAGTCCGGCGACGAGTTCAAGGACCTGTGGATCGAGGGCGAGGTCGTGCAAGCGCGGAGCTCGCCCGTCGGTCACGTCTACTTCACGCTCCGCGACAACGTCGGCCAGCTGCAGTGCGTGCTCTTCGCCATGAAGGCGGCGCAGGTCGCACTCACGCCGCGCGATGGGAACAAGGTGCTGGCGCACGGCTACATCGAGCTCTACACAAAGGACGGGCGCTGTCAATTACAGGTCGACGATCTGCGGCCCGCCGGGGCGGGCGATGCATATCTGCGTTTCGAGGCGCTGAAGCGCCGTCTGACCGCGGAGGGACTCTTCGCGGTCGAGCGAAAGCGGCCGCTCCCACCGGCTCCGCGGCGCATCGGTGTCGTCACGAGCCCGATCGGCGCGGTGTGGCATGACATCCAGCAGATCGTCGCGCGCCGCGATCCGCGTATGGAGCTCATCCTCGCGGCGGCGCAGGTGCAGGGCGTCGGCGCTGTTGAGTCGCTCATCGCCGCGCTCGACGGCCTCGCGCAGATCCGCGACCTCGATGTCGTGATCCTCGCGCGCGGCGGCGGTGCCGCGGAGGACCTGGCGCCGTTCAACGACGAGGCGCTCGTTCGCGCGCTCGTGCGATTCCCGCGGCCGGTGTGCTCGGGGGTGGGGCACGAGACCGACGTCACGCTCGCGGACCTCGCCGCGGACGTGCGCGCGCCGACGCCGTCGGCGGCGGCCGAGCTCGTCGTGCCGGATTCAGGCGCCGAGCAAATGCGTGCCGCGCGGGCTTGGCGGCGCGTCGCCGGTCGCGTGCGCGAACGGATCGACGAACGGCGTCGGCGGCTGGAGACCGCGCGCCGGATGCTCGATCGCCGTGCGCCCGCGATGCGCCTGGCGGTCCGGCGGCAGCGGATCGACGAAGCGCGTCGGACACTCGACCGCGCGATGGCGCGCGCCGTTCCCCTCCGGCGGCAGCGTGCCGTCTCGGCGCAGCGCCGGCTCGCCGCCCTGTCTCCGCTCGCCGTCCTCGGTCGCGGCTACGCGATCGTCGAGGGATCGGACGGGCACATCCGCGCGTCGGTTGCGACGCTCAAGGCGGGCGATCACGTACGCGTCCGCATGCGCGACGGTCGCGCCGGCGCGCTGGTAGAGACTGTCGAGCGCAATGCCTGAGCCCGAGGTCTCCCTCGACAAGGCGCTCGAGCGTCTCGAGGCGATCGCGGACAAGCTCGAGGATCCCGCGCTCGATCTCGACGAGGCCGTGCGCCTGTACGAGGAAGGCATGCGGCTCTACGCCGAGTGCGCGAAGCGTTTGGATGCGGCGGATCTGCGGATCACGCAGCTTGCGGACGCGCTCGCGAAGCAGGCCCGGGAGCGGAGTGTGGGCTGAGGATGCGCGCGGGCTCCCACCGATTGGGCTGGACGTCTGTCGGGCTGGGCCTCGCGACCGTAACGATGCTCGCGATGCTCGCGATCCTCGCCTGGCAGTCCAACCTCTTTGATATCCGCGCCGGGTCGGTCGCAACGGCGTTCGATCAGCCTCCGGCGTATCCGGGCTACACGTGGACGCGCGACGGCCGGGCCGTCGCATCCGAGGAGATGGAGGCGATCGCCGGGCCGAGCCACTGCGGGTGGCAGTCCGCGACGATGCTGTTCATCGTCTGGCCGCCGGGTAGCGCAGCGACGACCTACTTCACGGGACGCCTGTACATCCGCGACCCTGAGGGCGTGTATGGCGTCCCCTTCCGCGACAGGCTCGCGCGAAACGTGACTCTCCCCGCGGATGCACGGGCGACGGGCTATCGCTTAGGTGCGATCGAGGTCTACGTGAGCCCGTCCGATCAGGATGAGGCGATCTACGTTGTAAGCCCGCGCGATGCGGAGCGGTGGCCACGGGTCTATCCGGTCCGTCTCTGCGCCTGAACGAAGGCGAGAGTCGAGCGCAGATCGCCCGACGCCTGCTAGCCCAGTCCTCGGAACAAGGACGACGACCATGTCGAGCCCATCATCCTGGCTTGACGTCCCTGCACGTTCGGCGAGTACGTATAGCGCAATAAGAGGCGCATCTCGGGGTGCGCTGCCACGACGCCGACGATCGTTTCGAGATCCTTTGTCGGCATCTTCCAGCGGCCCCACGAGGCTGTGTCAGCGTCTTCACGCGCGAGCTTGTTCGCGCCAGCAGCCTCGAGCTCGCGCGCAAAATGCGCGAGCAAGTCTCCAGCGGACATCGCCGTGAACGCGACCCCGTGCGCATACCACGCCCCGGGTGAGCCGCCCGCGCCACCGCCTTGGATCATCACGCCCGGCGGCGCGGAAAGGGACGGCACGTCCTCCATGTCCCGCATGGGATGTCCGGCCGCCCGCGATGAGCACGGGTGCCAGCCCATGTTCTGACCGGACTGCCAGGTGATGCTGACGGGTGCAGGATCGCCGGCACCGATCCCGAGCTGGTAGTAGGGACCGTCCTCGCCGGAACAGTAGATCGCCCCGTGCGCCGTCGGCATCGGCCGCATGGTGTGCTCGAATCCTCCCGGTTGGCCGGGTGGTCCTCCGCGTGGTTGCGCCTTGAACCCCCGGGCGCCGAAATTGGCATCGAACGTTTTCCGGATCTCCTCGGCGGATCCGGGGATGTCGAGGTACGCGGTCACCACGTCCGGATCTTCCTCGAGGCCACGGACGACGGTCCCGATGACACGCGCATCCTTCGGGACCGGTATTTCGAAGCGTTCTGGTATGGCACCGACCCGCATCGCCGCGAATTGGTGCTCGCCGATGACGCGACGCGCGAGCTCCTCTGCGCTCACGGTCCTACGGTACCGCGCGTCCAAGGAAACTTGTCCACAAGGCTCACGGAGCGTGGGGGGCCGGCGCTTAACCGCCCTCGCGCAGCTTCCGTAGGAACGGCTCGATGTTCTCGATGAACTGCTCGGGCCGGAAGCCGTGGAGGAGATGACCTGATCCGGGGAAGCGCTTCACGGTGACGTCGCTGAGCTTCTTGAGCTTCCACTCGGCGGAGTCGTCGACCGCGCCGCCGAGGCGCGGCTCGCCCGCGAGAACGAGCACCGGCGCACGCACCTTCCCGATCGCATCCGTAAGGAGCGCGGCCGCCGACGCGTCACCCGCGGTGCGCGCGTCGATGAACGCTGGATCGACGTCGCGGAAGTAGGTGACCACGCGCTCGGCCGCGTAGAAGCCGCGCAGCTCGCCGTAGGTGCGTTCGCCGTGCGGCCCCGGAGATGGCAGTGGGTGCTTGCTGACGGCCTTCGCGAGAACCGCCGGCTCCGTGGATGCGATCCCTTCGCGCAGCGCCGCGTACTGCGCGGGCTCCCACGCCTTGGCGTATCCAAGAGCGGGATCCTCGAGAACGAGGCCGCGGACGAGGTCAGGTGCGTCGCCTGCCGCCACGAGCGCGGCGAGGCCGCCGAGCGAGTGGCCGAC
>DATLPP010000140.1:0-1986 GCA_035535615.1 Candidatus Udaeobacter sp. | reverse complement strand
GAGTACATCAGGCCGACGCTCGAAAATCCGGTCGGCGTGTCGGACCAGTGCCCGTCCGTCGTTCCCGGTCCGAAGCAGCACCAGATGTGCCCGAGCTCGTGGAGAGTCGTCACGATGAGCTCGGCGGCGGATAGCCGGCGCGAGCCGTCGATCGTGTGGACGGCGATGGTCCGAGATACGACCCGGCCGCCGAGTTTGTGCTGCGTGAGCGCGGAGGTGCCGCCGGTGCCGTCGAGCTCGACATCGATGTCCGCATCCGTCCGGAGCGCGAGCTGTCCTCGGCCGCCCGTCGCGGTCGCCCACGCTGCGGGCAACGCGCCCGCGATGGAGTCGCGCAGGCCGGGAAGCCGCGCTTTCTCCTGGGCGTCGCCGTTGTCGCCGACGAAAAGGTGGACGCTCAGGAACTTCGCCGAGATCAGCGGCGCGATCGTCGGGCCGGGGCGCAGGTTGGCGAGCGCGCCGCATGACGGCGCAAAGATGAGCACGAGCGCGAGCGCGACGGCCTTCACCAACCGAAATTACTTCCCATCTCGCGGGCCAGGTGCATCAAACTGGTGGTGATGAAGCGTGTCGCGATCCTTCGCTATCCGGGAACGTGGAGCGAGCGCGACTTCGCGCACGCCCTGTCGCTCATCGAAGGTGTCGAGTCGGAAATTCAGTGGCACGAGGACGCCGACCTGCGCGGCTTCGATGCGGCGATCGTCCCCGGCGGATTCAGCTACGGCGATTACCTCCGCGCAGGCGCTATCGCGAAGCTGTCGCCTGGCACGAAGGAGCTTCGCCGCTTCGCATCGGAGGGCGGCGCGATCCTCGGGAGCTGCAACGGCTTTCAGATCCTCTGCGAGGCCGGTCTGCTGCCGGGCGCACTGATCCGGAATGCCGACCTCGCGTATCGCTGCGATTGGGTGCGCATCCGGGCCGAGAGCGACCAGACGCCGTTCACGAGCGGTCTTCGCGGTGCGGTCTTGCGCATGCCGATCGGAAATGGCGAGGGCTGCTGGGTGGCCGACCCCGAGACGCACGCGCGTGTCGAAGCGACCGGACGCGTGATCTTCCGCTACGTCGACGAGCGTGGCGTTGTCACGGCCGACGCGAACCCGAACGGCTCCCTCGCGAATATCGCCGGGGTAGCAAGCGACGACGGGAACGTGGTGGGGCTCATGCCGCACCCCGAACGCTGCGTGGAGGCGCTCCTTGGGGGTACGGACGGGTATCGGATGCTCGCAAACCTCACGGAGACGCGCCACGGCACGCCGTCTGCCTTATATAGGTAACGGAATGGACCTCTTCGAAAAGCAGGCCCAGCTACAGAGTCTGTTTCAGACTTCGCCGGTCGACGCCGCGTATGCGCAGGGGACCGTCACCGGCAGGCGGATCGCGGGCACCTATCAGGATCTCGACATCGCCCTTCTTCTGCTCCAGCGCGTGAACGCGAGCGAGTTCTTCGATTACCAGGTCTATTTCGTGAGCGAGCTCTCCAAGACCCTCGAGATCGAAGGCCTCGACGTCGTGATCCTCAACCAGGCCTCGCTCCTCCAGCGCGCGCAGATCATTCGAAGCTGGAGCCTTCTGTTCCAGCGCGACCAGAGGCGGCGCGTCCATTTCGAGGCGCGGTCGGTGATGGACTACCTCGAGTTCAAGAAGTACGACGACGTGCAGTCGAAGGCACTCGCCGAGCGGACCCGTGGCGAGCGCTTCGCGATCGACGCCGCATACGTCCGGGCACGGATCGCGCGATTGCGTGAGTACACGACCCTTCTGGGCGACCTCAAGCCGATCGAGCACACCAAATTCAAGGCGGATCCCAAGCTCTACGGCCTGGCGCAGTGGCACCTTCAGCAGGCCGTCGAGCTGCTCTTTGGCACCGGCGCGTATCTGGTGACCGCGCTCGCGCTCCCGAAGCCCGAGGCGTACCACGACATCCTCGACGCGATTGCCGGCCACGGGGTGATCGAACGAGCGCTCGCGTACCGCCTCGAGCACCTC
>DATLPP010000139.1:0-7982 GCA_035535615.1 Candidatus Udaeobacter sp. | reverse complement strand
AGCGCGGATGTTCAGCTGGAGCGGGGGAGCACGACGCGGGACAAGACATTCAGCATCCCGACGTACGCACGGGCGGCGCTGGCGACTCTGTCGGCGACATGGGCTGCGGGTGGCACGGCGGCAGGGCCTGCTCGCGAGGCGCGGGTGCCCCGGGGCCCCGTGCGACCGCGCTAGCGCGGTCGCGTACGGGGAGGGTGCGCCGAGCCGAGCAGGCCCAGAGCCGGGACAGGACCCGCAGCCAAATTGCAACGGCGGTTGAAATAGGAGCGCACGCTGGGGCGTACAGGAGGGGAATGACGGCGAGTGTTGCCCTGCGTCTTGGCTCCCGCGTGACCGGCTTGACCTCGCCGGTCTTATTCGCCGACGGCGTGCGCGAGCACCAGGACGAGGTGTACGGGGTCGCGCTCCGCATCACGGGCGACCGCGACGCGGCCCTCGACGTGACCAGCGCCACTTTCCTGAACGCGTACCGGGCCTTTCACCGGTATGACCAGACCCGCCCGCTTCGGCACTGGCTCTTGAGAATTGCGACCAACGAGGCGATCACGTACGTACGGAAGCGCGGGCGCGAGCTCCGGCGCCGGGTCGAGGTGGAGCACGCGAGCACGATCGCCGACCCGACGGCGTCGCCCGACACGGAGTCCGTGGCGCGTGAGGACCGTGCGCGGATCCGCGCGGCCGTCAGCGTTCTTCCGGAGCTCTACCGCGTCGTGATCGTGCTGCGTTACTTCAATGAGCTCAGCGTCGACGAAATCGCGCACGTCACCGGACGCCCTGCGTCCACGGTCGGCGTGCAGCTGCTGCGCGGACGCGCGCTCCTCCGCACGACGCTCGGGGTCGGGCGATGAGGAACGACCGACGCGACGAGGATCTGTTCGACGAGACGCGGCTGCGTCGCGCGCTGCGTCTCGAAGCCGCGGAGCTTCCGCCTCGGATCGACGTCGCCGCTATCGCGGCGCGCGCTCGCGCCGACCGGCCGGCGTTCGCGGCGGCGTCGCTCGTTTCGACGCTCTTCGCCGGCATCGCCGCGGCGGGGCTCGTCGGTCTCATCGCAGCGGCGTTGCCCGCGGTCGCCCCCGCGGTGGCCTCGGATCTCTACAGCGCGGCGATCGAAACACTCACCCGCGTCGCGATCCCGGCAAGCGCGCTCCTGTCCTTGGCCGAACAACCCACCGTTCCGATCGCGGCGCTCGCCGCGTTGGCGGTCGCGATCGTTTACGAGTACGCGCAGCGAAGGGAGCCTGTCCGTGAAATCACGTCTTGAGCGCAGCGGCACCAACCGGGTCATCGCCGGTGTCTGCGGCGGACTTGCCGAATATCTCGCGATCGACGCCACGCTGGTGCGAGTGGTGTTCGTCGGGCTGCTGTTCGCGGGGGGCATCGGGCTCCTGCTGTACATCGTTCTCCTGATCCTCATGCCACAGCCGGGGCACCCAGCCCCGTTCACCACGTCGACCCCGCCGACCGTTGTCGACGCGGGCACGACTGCTCGGATGGAGGGCGACTCCACTGCGACCCCGCCACCGACCGTGGCGCCTGTCGATCCGGCGGTGCATGCCGCCGAGGCGGAGCGCCGTCGCATGGCGGCCGGCTATCTCCTCATCGGCCTCGGGGTCGTGTTCTTTCTGAGCAACGCGGGCGCGTTCCGGTTCGTGCAGTGGCAGTTCCTCTGGCCGCTCGTCCTTATCGGGATCGGGGTCCTGTTCCTCGTCCAGCGGGTGCGTACGTGAACGCGCGCCCGGGGCGCGGCGTCTTCTGGCCGTTGCTGCTCATCGCCCTCGGACTCATCTTTCTCTTGCAGAACTTCGGCTTCATCTCGGGCGTGTCGTGGCTCGCTGTCGCGAGCCTCTGGCCGCTTCTCCTGGTCCTCATCGGTCTCGACATCGCGTTCGCGCGCCGCTGGCCGCTTCCGACGCTTGCTGTGGAGATCGCCGTGATCGCGGCGGGCCTCGCACTGGTCGCGTATTCGCCAAACCTTTCGCCGGGGGTCTTCGTCTTCGGGGACAGCAACGGCACCGGCGAGACCGACGTCGCCGTGCCACGCGGGGCGACGCAGCTCAATCTGACGCTGAACGGGGGCGCGACCCGCAGCTACCACGTCGCTGGCGGCGCGAGTCAGCTGGTCGAGGCCCACAGCGCCAATCCGGATCTGCGGTTGCGGGTGACGGGCGCGAGCAGCGGCCGCGCGGATGTGCGGCTCGATCAGTTGTCGAGCGGATTCTTCCACCCGATCGACGCCGGCGACATCGAGATCCGTCTCGCGAGCGACGTGCCGACATCTCTCACGATCAACGTGGGCGCCGGAGAGTTCGACGTCGACCTCTCCGACGTGCACGTGACCGATGCCCGCGTGAACGTGGGCGCGTCGTCGATGCGGTTCGTCGTGCCGAAGGCAAGCGGCGACGTGGCCATCCGCATGAACGGGGGGGCATCGAACATCGTGCTCGTGGTTCCTGACGGCGTCGAGGCGCGGATCGCGACGACCGGCGGCCTCCTCTCGCTTCGAAGCGACAACACGCGGCTCGGCTCGGGTGGGGGAACCGGTGGCTGCGTCGCGTGCGGCAGCTCTGTCGAGACGAGCGGGTACGGCGCCGCGCACGATCGCGTCACAATCACGATCTCCGCGGGTGCGAGCTCCATCGTCGTTCGCTAGTCCCGGGTAAACTCCCGCCGTGCTTCACAACGCGATCGAGCGGATCCTGGAAGCGCAGGCCGTATGGGCCGATCCGCTCGGAAGGCTGTTCGTCGCGATCTTCGCCGCGCTCTATAAGCCGGTACCGATCATCAAGGATCTCCTCAACGGAGTCTGGCTCGGTCACCCGCTGCATCCGGCGATCACGGACGTCCCGATCGGGGCGTACGTCGTGGCGCTCGTCCTCGACCTCTCCGGACAGCGCGCCGCCGCCACCGCGGCCATCGGAGTCGGGATCGTGTTCATGCTGCTCGCCGCGCTCGCGGGATACGCCGACTACATCGACCTCGAAGGAAAGAGCCGGCGGTTCGGCACCGTGCACTCGTCGCTCATGCTGGTGGCGCTCGTCGTCTATCTCGTCTCGTTCGTGATGCGCCTCGGCGCCGTGCCCTCGCCGGCGGAGGTCTGGCTCGCGGTCGTCGGCTTCGTCATCGTGATCACGAGCGCCTACATCGGCGGCGAGCTCGTCTACAACCTCGGCACGCAGGTCGACCGGCATGCGTGGCGGGGCGGCGGCACCAAGTGGACCGCGCTCGACGTCACGGAGATCCCGGCCGACAAGCCGATCAAGGCGAAGGCCGGCGCACAAACCCTCGTCGTCGTGCGCCGCGGCACAGGCCTGGACGCACTCCACGACGTCTGTGCCCACCAGGGCTGCAGCCTTTCTGAAGGAAAGATCGTGGGCGAGACCATCGAATGCCAGTGCCACGGCTCGCGGTATCGGCTGCGCGACGGGCTCGTCGTGCGCGGCCCCGCGGTCTTCGATCAGCCGCATTTCGAGGTACGCGAAGCCGAGGGAAAGCTCGAGGTCCGCCGCACGGACACCCGTTAGGAACCGTCTAGCGGGCGCGTCTTCGTGATACTGCGAGCGTGAGCGAAGCGATCGCGTCGGTCCCGCTGGAGGCGGCGGCGGTCCCAGTCGCGGAGACGCCTGCGCCCACCGAGCTCGAGGCGCGCCGCGCGCTGAATGCGGAGTACCTGCGGCACCACCCCGACGAGGTCGCGCGTTTCCTCGACGAGCGCATGCCCCGCGAGACCGCGCTCATCGTCCACGACGCGGGGCCCGAAGCCGCAGTCCACCTGCTGGAGCTCTTGAACCCGCGGGTCGCGGCGGATGTGGTGCGCAACCTACCGGTGGAGGCGGCGAAGATCGCTCTCCGCCAGATGCACCCATCACGCGCCGCCCCGATCGTGGCGAGCTTTGACGCCAGCGAGCGCGAGGCCGTGCTCAGCCGTCTTCCGAGGAAGTTCGCTTCCGAGGTCCGCGAGCTTCTCACATATCCCTTCGATACAGCCGGCGCCCTTATGGACCCGCGCATCACCGCATTCGCCCCGGATACCACGGTCGACGATGCGCTTCGGAAGATGCGCACGTTCAAGGAGAAGGAGCTCGGCGCGATCTATCTCACCGACGCGTCGGGCCGCCTCGTCGGCACGGTGCCGCTCGGCGAGATCGCGACGGCAACACCGGAAACGAAGCTCAAGGATCTCGTCAGCGGAACTCCCGTCGGTGTCCATGCGACCGCGACTCGCGAGGAGATCGTCAACTACCTCACCGAGCAACGCGTCGCCACCCTGCCGGTCGTCGACAGCGATCGGCGTCTCGTCGGTGTGATCCGCTATCGCGCGCTCGTCGCGGCCGCGGAAGCCGAGGCGACGATGAGCATGCAGACGATGGTCGGTGTGAGCAAGGAGGAGCGCGCTCTTTCGCGCGTGTCCTTCGCGGTGCGCCAACGGCTGCCGTGGCTCGAGATCAACCTCGCGACGGCATTCCTCGCCGCCTTCACCGTTGGCCTCTTCGAGGGCACGATCGCGAAGTTCACCGCGCTCGCGATCCTCCTGCCGGTCGTGGCGGGCCAATCAGGGAATAGCGGCATGCAGGCCCTCGCCGTGACGATGCGCGGGCTGGCGCTTCGTGAGGTCCGCCTGTCGCACTGGCCGCGGCTCATCGTGAAGGAGGCGGGCGTCGGGATCCTCAACGGGACCGCCGTCGCTGCGACGACGATGGTCGGCGTGTTCATCTGGAGCCAGTCGATCGGCCTCACCGTGGTCATCGGCTCGGCGATGGTCCTCGGCATGGTCATGGCCGGAATCTCCGGCGCGGCGATCCCCCTCATCCTGAAGGCGGCCGGCCAGGACCCCGCGCAGTCGTCGTCCATCGTGCTCACGACGATCACCGACTGCAGCAGCTTCCTCTCGTTCCTCGGCCTCGCCACCATACTTCTGCAGTTCCTCTAGCTCACATGTCTCGCGCCGCCACCGTCGCGATCGGGATCATCCTGTTCGCGTTCTCTTTCGCCGCGCCTGCGCTGGCAGACGAGGGCTGGGTGATCGAGCGTTTCGCGGCCGACATCACGATCGATAAGAACGGATCGCTTCACATCGTCGAGGCGATCGATGCGAACTTCGGCAGTCTCCAGAAGCACGGGATCTTCCGGACGATCCCCGTGCGATATCAGTGGGACGACACCCACGTCCGCGCCTACCAGCTCCAGGTCCGCTCGGTGACCGATGCGGGCGGGAAGAGCGTGCGGTATGAGACGAGCGACCAGGGCGCCTCCAAGGTGATCAAGATCGGCGATCCAAATCAAACCGTGAGCGGGCGGCAGACCTACCGCATCACCTATGACATCTCGGGCGTGATGAACGCCTTCCCGGACCACGACGAGCTTTTTTGGAACGTCAACGGCGGCCTCTGGGATGTTCGCGCGCAAGCTGTGACGGCCACGGTGCACGCGCCCGCGGCGCCCCAGCAGGCGACGTGCTACCAGGGGGCGGCCGGCTCCGACGAGGCTTGCCGCTTCACGATCACCTCATCCGGCGCGGACTTCGCGGCGACCCGGCCGTTGGCTCCGCGCGGCCAGCTGACGATCGTCGCCGCACTCGGGAAGGGCGTCGTCGCCGAGCCCAAGCCGGTCATCGCCCGCGACTCGGGCAACCTCCTCGGGTATTTCGAGCCGCAGCCGCTCTGGCTCGCCCTCGCTGTCGCCGCGCTCGCGGCCGGACTCGCGCTCCTCTACTGGCGCTGGTACAGCGTCGGCCGCGACGCTCGGGGCCGCGAGACCATCGTTCCCGAGTACGAGCCGCCCGACAAGGCCCGTCCCGCTCAGCTAGGCGTGATCCTCGATGAGAGCGCGGACACCAAGGACGTCACGGCGACGATCGTCGATCTTGCGGTCCGCGGTTACCTGACGATCACCGAGAACCCGTCGCCGTGGATCTTCGCGAAGAAGGATTGGACGTTGCACGCCACCGGCAAGACCGCGGATCAGCTCCTTCCATACGAGAAGATCGTCTACGACGGCCTCTTCAAGGACGGGTCCGACGTGAAAGTCTCGGAGCTCCGGACGCACTTCATCACATCGCTGCGGAGCGCCGAAGGCGCGCTCTACCGAGACTCGGCTGATCGCAAATGGTTCGCCACACGACCCGATCGCGTTCGGCAGGGATACGCGGGTGTAAGCGTGCTCGTGATCGTCGCGGGAGTCGGACTCACATGGCTGCTCGGCCGAGCGCTCGGAGCCGGACTCGTCGGAGTCGCCGTCATCGCCGTCGGCCTCGTCGCGCTGGCCGTCGCTCGGATCATGCCCGCCAAGACCGCCGCGGGTGCGGAGCTCCTCCGCCGCTCGCTGGGCTTTCGCCGATACATGGAGGTGGCCGAAAAGGAACGCCAACGTTTCGCCGAGCGCGAGAACATCTTTTCCGAGTACCTGCCGTACGCGATCGTGTTTGGCTGCGTCGAGAAATGGGCTCGCGCCTTCAAGGACATCGATATGTCGGCTCAGACGTCGTCGTGGTACGTCGGCAGTGGGCCGTTCAACGCGGGCTTCCTCTCGTCCTCCCTCATGGGCTTCTCTTCGAATCTCGGCTCGGCCATCTCATCGACCCCCGGCTCGAGTGGCGGAAGTGGATTCTCCGGAGGCGGCGGGGCGGGCGGCGGCGGTGGTGGAGGCGGCGGAGGCAGCTGGTGACGGGTATCCTTTAGTTCTCGTCGCGGGCTGTTGGCTCAGCCGGTTAGAGCGCTGCGTTCACATCGCAGAGGTCGCTGGTTCGAATCCAGCACAGCCCACCGTGCCGACCGCTGCGGCAAGCACGATCGGGCGGTAGGCGTCCCGCGCTACGACGGTCACCTGACCGTCCGGGGCGATGCGGATCTCCGAGAACCACTCCGACAGAAACCGCCGCCGCGTCTCGTCTGAGACCACGCGCCACGCCGCACCGATCTCGTCGGCCATCTTGAGCGCATCCGCCGATGGCGCGGGTACGACCGCGAGGGGCCCAAGCTCGGCCAGCGAACGGCTGAGGCGGCTGTGCTCGTCAAGGAACGCGCGATCGGTAAGCGCGCCCCATTCGTGTTGCTTGCGAACGCGTTCCGCGGCCGCCTCGAGTTGATGCCGTCGCTCGAAGTTCGGATCGAGGGTCGCCCGCTGCGCGAGGAACTGCGAGATACGAGCCCTCGCGTCGCGTGGCAGACGCCAGGTGTCGAGCCACTCCGCGAAACGCTCTCGGAGTGCCGCTTCGCTACGGATGCCGTGACGGCATCCACGCGCTGCGTGCTTGAGCTGGAGCTCCGGCTCGCTCTTGCCTGGCCGCCAGAACGCCCGCCCGATGAAACGCTCGCCACAAGTCGCGCAGCGCGCCAGGTCGGCGAACAAATACGTTCGGCGACGCTGGCCGACCTTCGCGTTCGCGATTCGGTGCGAGCTGAGGACTCCCTGCACCCGGTCATACGTTTCCTGCGGGAGACCGCCGAAGCGAACGTCGACGTTGCTCGTGACGATCTCGTAGACCGAGTAGCGGGTCAGCCGCCGAGCGCGGACCATCACGCCCTCGCCGGTCAGTTCGTCGGCCAGCGTTGAGAGCGTGTAGCGTCCGGTGGCGTAGCGTGCCCACACGTCGAGGCGCTTCGGTAGTTCGTCGGTCGGCTCGAGGAGCATCTTCCCTGCGTCGAAGCGATAGCCCCAAGGCACCCCGCCCGTGTACCCGCCGCGCGCGCGTTTAGCAGCGAATCCGTCGCGGATGCGCTCGGCGAGGTCGCGCGAATACTGCGCGTTCAAGACGTGCATGACGCCCTTATGGACCGCTGAGCGATCGTCGTCCGCGAAGATCCCCTCACGGACGTAGTACACACGCGCGCCCACTCGTTGCATATCGGCCTCGAATGCGAAGGCGTCGCGCTCGTTGCGGGCGAACCGGCTCGCGTCGTAGCACACCAGAACGTTGAAGCCGCCTTCGCCGGCGTCGGCGATGGCGGCGGCGAGCTGATCGCGAACGACGCGCCCGGTGCCGC
>DATLPP010000138.1:0-16989 GCA_035535615.1 Candidatus Udaeobacter sp. | reverse complement strand
CGAGCGTCGTATGAAGATCGGGATCGGGGCGGATCACGCAGGTCAGCGACTCAAGGCCACGATCACGGAGCATCTCAAAGCGACAGGCCACACCATCGTCGCGTTCGGCCCCGAGACCACGCCGGATGACGACTACCCGCTGATCGTCCGGCCGCTCGCCGACGCGATCGCTCGTGGCGACGTAGAGCGCGGCATCTTTTTCTGCGGATCGGGCATCGGTCCCGCGGTCGCGGCGAACAAGATCCCCGGTGTGCGCGCGGCGGTTGTCGAGAACGAGTGGTCCGCGCGCGACGGCGTCGAGCACGTCGACGTGAATCTCTTGACGCTCGGCGAGCGCGTGATCGGTGAATCGCTCGCGAAGAGCATCGTGGACGCCTATCTGGGTGCGAAGGTCCAGGGCGGGCGGCACGACCGCCGCCGCGAGCAGATCGCGAAGCTCGAAGCAACCGAACCCGTAGTCGCGGACGGCAGTCAAGCTATGAGGAGAAACAGATGAGCCATCTAGAACGCACCGATCCCGAGATCTACGCCGCGGTCGAGAACGAGCGGCGCCGGCAGGTTGAGAAGATCGAGCTCATCGCCTCCGAGAACTACACGAGCGCCGCGGTCATGGAGGCGACCGGGAGCGTTCTCACGAACAAATATGCGGAGGGCTATCCGGGCCGCCGCTACTACGGCGGGTGCGAGTGGGTCGACGTCGCCGAGTCACTCGCTATCGAGCGCGCGAAGGCGCTCTTCGGCGCGGCGCACGCGAACGTGCAGCCGCACGCCGGCGCGCAGGCGAACATGGCCGCGTACGCTGCCGTGCTGAAGCCCGGCGACACCGTGCTCGGCCTCGCGCTCGACCAGGGGGGTCACCTGACCCACGGATCGCCGGTCAACTTCTCGGGCAAGCTTTACCACTTCGCCGCATACGGAGTCCGCAAGGACGACGAGATGCTCGATTACGACGAGCTCGAGCGTCTTGCGAAGGAGAACCGGCCGAAGCTCATTGTCGCCGGAGCGACCGCGTACCCGCGCACCTTCGACTTCCCGCGTCTGCGCCAGATCGCGGACGCGGTCGAGGCCCTCCTCATGGTGGACATGGCGCACTTCGCCGGTCTCGTCGCGGCCGGCGAGCATCCCACGCCGGTCGGATATGCGCAGATCGTCACGACGACCACGCACAAGACGCTCCGCGGTCCGCGCGGCGGCATGATTCTCTCGGACGCGGAGTTCGCGAAAGCCATCGACAGCGCGGTCTTCCCGAACATCCAGGGTGGCCCGCTGATGCATGTCATCGCCGCCAAGGCGGTGATGCTCAAGGAGGCCGCGACGCCCGAGTTCAAGGCGTACGCGAAGCAGATTCGCGTGAACGCGCGGACGCTCGCAGCGTCGCTCGCGAAGGCGGGCATGCGCATCGTGTCGGGCGGCACCGACAACCACCTCATGCTCGTCGATGTCCGCCCGGTGAACCTCACCGGGAAGCAGGCCGAGAAGGCGCTCGACGCGGTCGGGATCACCGTGAACAAGAACACCATCCCGTACGACCCGCAGAAGCCGGGCATCGCGTCCGGAATTCGCATCGGAACGCCCGCGATCACGACGCGCGGGATGAAGGAAGCGGAGATGGAGCGCATCGGCGCGCTCATCGGACGCATCCTCCAGGCGAAGGGCGACGAGACCGTCGCGAAGGACGTGGCTGCCGAAGTGTTCGACCTGACGAAGCGTTTCCCGGTCCCAGGGATCACGCCGGAGCGCGTCACCAGCTGAGCACCGAACAGCTTCACGTCTCGAGCCACCCCCTCGTGAGGGAGAAGCTCACGCGACTCCGCGATGAGACGACACCGCCGAAGATCTTCCGCGAGCTCGTCGCCGAGATAGCGACGCTCCTCCTGTATGAAGCGACCGCGGATCTTCCGACGGACGACCGCGACGTCAAGACGCCGCTTGCGCTCTACAAAGGAGCGCGTCTGCGGGACAAGGTCGGACTGGTGCCGGTGCTCCGCGCGGGGATCGGCATGGTCGAAGCGGCGCTCGAGCTCATGCCGGAGGCTCAGGTCTGGCACATCGGGCTCTTCCGCGACGAGCAGACCCTGCGGCCCGTCTCGTACTACAACAAGCTCCCGTCATCGGCGACCGTGCAGGTCTGCCTCGTGCTCGACCCGATGCTCGCGACCGGCGGCTCGGCGACCGCGACGATCGACGTCCTGAAGAAGTGGGGCGCCAAGCGGATCAAATACGTCGGGATCATCGCTGCGCCGGAAGGGGTGCGCGCTCTGGTGAACGCGCACCCCGATGTTCCGATCCATGTCGCCGCGCTCGACGAGCGCCTGAACGAGAAGGGCTACATCGTCCCCGGCCTCGGCGACGCCGGGGATCGTCAGTTCGGGACCGGTTAGTTGTCGTCGTGCGTCGTGGTGGATCCGCAAGATCCGCTCGGGTTCCAGTCTTTGAACATACCGTCTGGGTTGTTCTGCCAGATCCAGGCGTGGATCTCGTAGAAGGGCGGCAATCCGTACCGGTTCCCCATTGGGATGAGCTTGAGCGGCTGATCAAAAAGTCTCGGCCCCGCCGCATTTCCCGCCATTAGCCACGCGCCCTGGAAGACGATGTACTCCAGAGCGACGAGGCGGAGCTTTCCGTTCGGGAGCGGCTGGTAGACGAGAGCCTCCGGCTTGGCTGGATCGAGCACGGCGTCACCGAGCGCAGACCCGTTCACATAGTGGATGCCCATCACACCAACGCCGGGACTGGTGATACAGGTGATGCCGGCCAAGTCGCGGACAAGGACCGTGTAGCCGGCGTCGTTCGCCGCCGCCAGCTGGTGGAATTGCGCCGTGGCCGCACGCGCGGTGCTGAGGTCCGCCGCCCCTGCGTTCGCCGGGGACGGCGTGGCCAGCAGCACGATCGCGATGGCTGCGATGCCGACTAGCGTCTTCGTGCTTTTCGCGAACATCTACATCCCCTCGGTGACCGGGTAGATCTCATCGGCGACGAGGCCGTGAGCTTCCTTGTGGACCCGGTTCGCGGCTTCGGGGTTCGGTGCGTCGACGAGGCAGAAGATCTTTCCGTTCTTCTCGTCGAACCAGTAGCGGAGGTACTGGACCCCGTACTTCCCCTGGGTCTTGACGTCTGCCATGTGAGCGTCGGCGACGTCCTTCGCCTTCGCTCCCGCGGGGGCCTTGCGATGCACGTCCATGTAAAGCGGCATCTCTCGTCTCCCTTTCCTGATGTTTGTTGCCGGCGGTGAGAGGTCTAGGAGACGGCCGTGTGGCGGCCCGTGTGTGGCGCCGTGTGGGTTTGCGTGTGGGAGGACGAAAAGCGCCGAATCCGCTCGACCAGGTCGGGCATCGGTCCGGCGAGCGCTATGCGCAGGCCGCGTTCGACGTGCTCCTTATCTTTTCCACCCTCGGCCTCGACAAGATCGGCCAGGATCGCGGCGACGATCCAGCGATTTCCCTGTCCCTGCTCTTCGCGAGCGAGTGCCTCGCGCAACAGCGTGAGCGTCCGCTCTTCATCCTTATTCGAACGAGCGACAAGCCCGAGGCCGCGGAGCGCCAGGGCCTGCCAGCTCGGGTGCTTCGTCTCCTGGGCGATCGTGAGCGCGCGCGCGAACCGCTCCGTCGCGCCGTCAAGGTCGCCTTCTGCGAGTCGCGCATCTCCGGCTTGGACGAGGGCCCATGGCAGGGTCGGCAGGAGACCTTCGCGTTCGGCCCTCGCCACCGCCGCATCCGCGAACGCCTTGCCCTCCTCGGTGTTACCGATCGAGACGAGAACACGAGCGAGCACGGCCATGGCGTGCGGCGCCCAGCCGAGGGCCGGCAGTGCGGCGCGAAGCTCCTCCTCGGCCGCCGCGTACTCGCAGCGATCGGCGTGGCATACGGCGAGCATCGCCCGAGCCCAGCCCGCCTCTCTGGTGTCGCCGATGGTCTCGGCGAGCCGGCCAGCTCGGCGGAACGAAGCCTCCGCCGCACCGTAGCGGCCCTCGATCGCGGAGACCCGGCCGCGCTCGCTCTCGATCTGGGCGACCGTCGCGCGGTCGCCGAGCTCGTTCGCAAGGCGGAGCGCCCGCTGCAGGTGGCTCGTCCATTCGCGTGCGGTACCGAGCCCGCCTCCGGTGTACGTGCCCGCACCGAGGATCAGCGCGCGGGCCTCGAGCGCGCGGTCTCCGCTTTCGCCCGCCTGACGCGCCGCGCGCAGCGCGATATCTCGCGCGCTCGCGGAGTCGCCGGCCCAGAAGCGCACCTTCGCGATGTCGAGCAGCGCACGGGCTTGGACGTCCAGACGAAGCAGCGGCTCGGCCGCGCTGCGGGGTGGTCGGTCGAGCGGTCGCGAGATCGAGCTGGGTGGTTCGATCGCGAGCTCGTCTCGATACCGACGCACGAGCCCGGCCACATACGTACGCGCGCGTTCGCGATCGCCGCGCGCAGTGTGGATCTCGACGACGAGCTCGTGCAGCACATCGTCGAACGGGTCACTGCGGAGCGCACGTTCGGCCAGTGCGAGCGCGCGGTCGGGTTCACGGTGGGAGAGGAGCGTCGCCGCCCAGCGAAGGGCGTCCGCCGCCGCGGTCGCTGTGCGTGCCCGCTGCACCTGGAGCCACGTGTCGAACGACGGCGAGTCACCGAAGCTCATCCCTTCGAGAAGCTCTCCACGGACGAGATCGTCGATGGAGCTCTCATCCCATTCGCCGCGCAGGAGCTCGCCTGCGTCGACGACGAGCACCTCGGCGTCGATCTTGATCCTGCCATCGCGTTCGCCGATCTCGGCAGGTGGGTTCATCGCTTTCCGCACCTGGCTCAGCGACCAGCGCACCGCTCCGAGCGGGTCGTCTGTCTCTGACCAGAGGAGATCGGCGAGCTCACGGCGGGTCGGCGCACGCGGCTCGAGCAGTAAATAGGTCAGAAGGGCCCATGGCTTGTGGCCTTCGAGCCGACGTGACTCCCCGTCATGCTCGAGACCGGGTCGCCCCAGGAGCCTTACGCGAAGCGGCATTACCCGCCGAGTCTAAGAAGATGCTCAGAGCTGGAATGCCGAATGCGTAGGAGTCGTTATCGTGCCCGCGGTGTCTCCCACCTCCATCCTGCTCGCCGGTTCCACGGTGCTCGCGTTCGCGCTTGCCGCGATCGCGACGCCACTCGTGGGCGTGATCGCGCGTCAAATTGGAATGCTCGACATCCCAGGCGGCCGCCGGCGCCATCCGCGTCCAATCCCACGCCCCGGCGGTCTCGCGATCGCGATCGCATTCGGAACGGCGATCTTCGCCTTCTGGCTCATCGACCGACTTGCCGGCCATCCGTTCCTCATTCCTGAGGAGGTCCGCTCTTCGCGATTCACGTTGACCGCGATCGCCGCGCTGCTCGGGATGGCGATCGGTCTGGTCGACGACCTCCTCGAGCTCCGCGCACGTTGGCAATTCCTCGGACAGGTCCTCGTCGCCGCGGTGATCGTCCTCGCCGGAATCCATATCGACTTCGTGAACGACCCGTTGTCGGATCGGTTGATCCAGCTCTCGTTCCCCGTCGCCGTCGGCTTCACGATGCTCTGGATCGTCGGCATGAATAACGCGCTCAACTTCATCGACGGCCTGGATGGCCTCGCTGCCGGCGTCGCGGCTATCGCGGCGCTGACGCTCGGCGGTCTCGCGCTTCTGCCTCAGGTCTCCGAGCCGTTCGTCGCGTGGATGGGTTTCTCACTCGCCGGCGCGATCGCGGGATTCCTTCTCTTCAATTTCCATCCTGCTCGTCTCTTCCTTGGGACCACCGGCGTCGTCTTCCTCGGCACGATGCTGTCGGTCCTGTCGATCTTCGGCACCGCCAAGGTCGCGGCCGCGCTTCTCGTGCTCGGCGTCCCGATCATCGACACCTTCTACGTTCTCGTTCGCCGCATCATCTCCGGACAGCCCCCGTTCGCGCCCGATCGCGGCCACTTCCACCACCGCCTTCTCGATGTCGGACTGACGCATCAGCAGGCCGTCCTGTTGATCTACGCGATGACCGCGCTTCTCGGCACGCTCGCGTTCATGACGAGCGGTCGCGCACAGATCGCCGGTTTCATTGGCCTTGCGGTGCTTCTCGGGATCCTGGTGATGGTGCTCGCGCAGCGAAGCTCGAAGGCCGAAGAGCTCGATCCCGCTCTCTACCGAGAGGAAGCCGATCGCTTCTAGCTCAATTTCTGGGAAGCCAAAGCTTCTCGTCGGTACCTGCTCGTGGACGGATCCGACGCTGATCGAGTCCGGCTGGTACCCCGAGCGAATCAAGGACGACGCCGACAAGCGCCTTCGCTACTACGCGGAGCACTTCCCGATCGTGGAGAACGACGCCGCTTTCTACGCGCTTCCGTCGCAGAAGCAGGCGCAGCTCTGGGCGGAGCGAACCCCCGCCGAGTTCGTCATGAACTTCAAAGCGTTCGCGACGCTCACGACGCATCACACCGATCCGAAGCGTTTGCCTAAGGACATACGCGAGGCGCTGCCCAAAGAGGCCGCCGCCAAGCGGCGCGTCTACCCGAAGGACTTTCCGAAGGACGCGCGCGAGGAGCTCTTTGCGCGGTACTGGGTCGGTCTCGAGCCCCTTCGCAAGGCCGGAAAGCTCGGGGCGATCCTGCTCCAGTACCCGGAGTGGTTCGCGATCTCGAGAGCCAACAAGGACGAAATTCTTCACGCGCGCGAGCTCCTACCCGACGACCGGCTCGCGGTGGAGTTCCGCAACGCGACCTGGATGAGCGAGCGCAACCGCGCGGAGACCTTGTCCTTCCTCGAGGAGCACGGCCTTACCTACGTCGCGGTCGACGAGCCGCAGGGCTTTCCCTCGAGCATGCCGCCCGTCGCGGCCGTGACGAACGACGCGCTCGCGATCGTGCGCTTCCACGGCCGCAACGCCGAGAACTGGAAGAAGCCGGGCCTCACCGCTGCGGAGCGCTTCGATTACTCCTACAAGAAGAAGGAGCTCGAGGAGTGGCTCCCGAAGATCCGGGAGATGGCCGAACGAGCGAAAGAGATCCATCTCCTAATGAACAACTGCTATGGCGACAAGGCTGTGAACAACGCCGCGGAGCTCGCGAAGCTCCTCGACTAGGTGACAAGGGAACTTGACATAATGTCGCTAACGTGCGACAGTCCCTCCGCACGAGAAATCGCATCGGAGGACGTCGCAAATGAGTCAGCGATCCGCCGCCCGGGCCTACACGCGCGAGTTCGCGGTCGCCATGGCGTGGTACGTCATCGTGGTCCTGGCGTCGATCAGCCTTGTTGGCGGTGTCGGCCAACCGATCAAGACGTTCGTCGCTCTAGCGCCGCTTATTCCGGCGACATTCGCGCTGGTCGCTTACTTGAAGTTCGTGTCGCGCATGGACGAGCTCGGACAGCGGATCCAGCTCGAAGCTCTTGCCTTCGGGTTCGGAGCCGCGGGAATGCTGACCTTCGCGTACGGCTTTGTCGAGAACGCGGGCTTCCCGCAGCTCAGCTACATCTGGGTATTCCCGTTGATGATCGCGCTCTGGGGTATCGGAGGCGCGATTGCCTCATACCGCTACCGATGAAGAACCGCCTTCGCGTTCTGCGCGCGGAACGCGACTGGTCGCAAGGCGAGCTCGCGGACAGGCTCGAGGTCTCGCGCCAAACGGTGAACGCGCTCGAGAACGAAAAGTACGACCCGAGCCTGCCGCTCGCGTTTCGCATCGCCGCGCTCTTCCGGATGCGCATCGAGGACATCTTCCAGCCGGACTAACATCGCGTGGTCGTGGCGGAGCGTCCCCTCTCGGATTTTCACCCGCGCGAGCGCCTCGCCGGCGTGCCGCACACCACGCGCCGGTTCGCTTGCCGTTCCGCGCTCGCCCTTTCACCGGACGCCCGGACGCTGGCCATCGTGTCGGATCAGGGCGCGGGAACGTACGAAGCCTGGACGCTGCCGGCCACCGGCGGTAAGCCACAACGCGCGATCACGGTGGAGAGCTCGGCCGTGCGAAGCCTCTGCTGGAGCGCAAACGGCGAGCTCGTCGCGGCGGCCGACCGCGGCGGCACCGAGCTGCACCAGCTCCACGTGCGGCACCCCGATGGACCGACCCTGCCGCTTTCGACCGATCCCGCGGGTCGCGTGCAGAGACTGCTCTCGTGGAACGCGGCATCGCCCGACGGAGCGTTCGTCGCGTTCTCGAGCAACGCGCGCGAATCGACGGACATGGACATCGTCATCGCGGATCTCGCCACGCGCACCGAGCGGCCCCTTCTCACCGGCGCGTTCTGGCACGTCGTCGGCGGCTGGTCGCCCGACGGTTCGCGGCTCCTCGTGATGAGGGTCTTCGACAACACCACGCAGGATCTTCTCGTCGTCGATCCGCGGACCGGCGACGCGCGCGAGATCACGCGGCACGCCGAGGACGTCTCGCACGTTCCGGCGGGCTGGCTCGCCGACGGCCGCGCTCTCGTGATCACCGATGAAAGCAGCGATCACCTCTGGCTGAGCGCGTTCGACGTGGCGACTGGCAAACACGAGCCGATCGATCGTCCCGAGTGGGACGTCGAGCTCGCGGCCTCGTCGACCGATGGCCGAACGCAGATCTGGTCCGTGAACGAGGACGGCTACTCGACCCTGCGCTGGCGAACCGGATCCGGTCCGATCCGCGAGCGGCGCTTGTCCGGAGCGGCGTGCGAAGACCTCGTGATCTCAGCCGACGGATCGCGCGCGGCGTTCACTCGAATTTCGCCCACCGAGCCGTGGCAGGTATGGACGGTCGACACCGCGACCGGCGACGCACGCATCGCGCTCGCGTCGACCTTCACGGTTCCGAAGGGTGAGCTCGTCGAGCCGGAGCTGATCCGGATTCCGGGTCCCGATGGCGACATCCCGTGCTTCGTCTACCGCCCGCGCGACGCGCGCGGGCCGACGCCGGCGGTGCTCTACCCGCACGGCGGGCCCGAGGGCCAGTCGCGTCCGGCATTCGGTGCGCATCTGACGCATCTTGCGGCGCTCATCCATCGTGGGATCGCTCTCGTGGTGCCGAATATCCACGGGTCGACCGGCTACGGCCGGAAATGGCAGGCGTCGATCCACAAAGATTGGGGCGGGATCGACCTTCGGGACCTTCGTGCGGTCACCGATTGGATGACGAAGCAAAAGGATTTCGATCGGTCCCGCCTCGCGGTCTACGGCGGGTCGTACGGCGGCTTCGCCACGCTCCTCTGCGTCACGCAAATACCCGAGGTGTGGCGGTGCGCCGTCGATGTGTTCGGCGTCGCGAACCTCGTCACCATGATCGAGAACGCGCAGCCGAACTGGCGGCGGTTTCTCACGCGATGGATCGGCGATCTCGATCGCGACCGCGCGAAGCTCGTCGAGCGTTCGCCGATCACGCACATCGACAACGTTCGCTGTCCGATGCTGATCCTCCAGGGCGAGAACGACCCGCGCGTACCGAAGGGGGAGTCGGACCAGGTCGTCGAGCGCCTCCGCTCACTCGGTCGCCGTGTGGACTACGTCGTGTATCCGGACGAGGGCCACGGCTTTACCAAGCGCGCCAACGCGGAAGACGCGTATGGACGGATCGTCGATTTCCTGACCCGGGAGCTCGCCGTCTAGCACGGCGCTTGACATGTGACCATAAGGTCACATATCGTCTCTCGGCGTGGACAAGGTGTTCAGGGCGCTGGCCGATCCGACCCGGCGGCGCCTGCTCGATGCCCTCTTCAAGGAGGACGGGCAGACGCTGAGCGCGCTCGAGGGGCGGTTCCGGATGACGCGCTTCGGCGTGATGAAGCATCTGAACCAGCTCGAAGAGGCGGGCCTCGTCGTGACCAAGAGAAGGGGACGCGAGAAGCTCCATTTTCTGAACCCTGTTCCGATCCGGCTCGTCCACGACAGGTGGGTGAGCAAGTACGCCGAACCCTGGACATCAGCACTGAGCGGACTAAAAAACAAACTGGAGGCACGCGTGGAAAAAGTCTTCGAGATCTACATCAAGACAACGCCGGAGCGGCTTTGGGAGGCGATCACCGACAGCGAGATCAGAAGCAAATACAACTTCGGCGTTCGGATCGACTCCGATTGGACGCGTGGCTCGAAGTTCGAAACGAGCCACCCGGGCACCTCCGCGCCGTTGGGTGAGGGCGAAAACCTCGAGGTGGATCCTCCGCGCCGGTTGGTCCAGAGCATGAGGGCCCTCTGGGACGACGACGTGAAGAAGGAGGGGACCTCGAGGGTCACCTGGGAGATCGAACCGGTCGGCGACTCGTGCCGACTGACGGTCACGCACGACCAGCTGCGCGAGGGCGCGAACGAGGAGCTCTACGGCGGCTGGCCGATGATCCTCTCGGGGCTGAAGACCTGGCTCGAGACGGGCGAGCTGCTCACCACGCCGGGATCGCTCATGTACGCGACTCCGGCATCGTCGGCTGCTAAGCGATAAGACCCCGATGTGCGTCCGTCGGTCGTCGCGTTGACGGCCGATGGGCGCGTCAGTCCTGGTGCGGGATCGTGCTGCCGAGAAGCACGCCGTTCGCCCAGTACATCCCGGTCGCACCGGCGGGTAGGACATCGAACGTGGCACCGCCCGCGTACGGCGTGAGCTCGGCGCTCACAACGAGCGCGCCGTCGTAGCCATCGCCCGCTGCGAGGTCGCCCACCTTGCGCCCGTCCGCGGTCGGATGCCCCGGGGAGACGTTGACCGCACGGCCGTCGGAGAGACGCAGCTCGACGACGCGATGAGTTGCGGGGACCGGCGTGCTTCCGATCTCTACGAGTGGGAGGACCACGCGTCGACCCGCTCCATCGAGTGTCCAGACGACGTCACCGACGCGTAGGTCTTCCACCGCGACCTCGCCCGACGGAGTCGCGATGCGCGTCCCTCGGGCTAGACAGATTGGACAGGGAGGCTGCCCGCTCGGCGTCCGGGTCGCGACGGTGACGTTCCCTCGCTGATCGATCGTCCCATCGACGCGGCTCGCCTGTTGTGGTGTGCCGAAGATTCCGAGGAAGTGGAAACCGGCGCTTACCTGCTCCAACTTGATCGCGTTGAGCATCTTCCAGTCGCGATAGATCGATAGCTCCTGATCGCTGGTGTACGACGACGACGACGCGATACCAAGGTGAACGAGGATCGCGCTGAACGTCGGCGCGTCTTTCTGGATCTCGGGCAGACGCTCATGGGCGAGCGCGCCTTCGTCAGCGCGCGCGACGGGGTAGTAGTCGGGATCGCAGAACAAGAGGCGACCGAACTGGTCCACGAGCCGGTACTTGAGCTGCGCCTGAGTGAGTCCACCCGGCGCGGGGCTTGGCGTCGGCGACGGCGTTGCCGTCGGGTTCGGCGGGATCGTTCCCGGGACGATCGTCCCGGTGATGGCTGTGGCGGTGACCGTCCCGATTGGCGTGATCGTTGCCGTCTCGGCGGTCGCGCTGGGCGCCGGCGACGAAAGAGTCGCGGCGCCGCCGCAGGCCACGAGCCCGGCGAGAAGGACGAGCGCACAGACGCGCATACCCCTAGGAACGTCCGACCGGGGCCGCCGGTTCCCTCTTTCCCGGCCGGCGACGGCGAACGTAACGGGCCGCATACATCTCTGCGCCGAGCGAGAGGACCTTGTTGTCGACCCAACCGGTCCCGAGCATCGCCTCCTGGGCTTCCTCCCAGCTCGGCGCACCCTCCGGCAGGAAGTCCTTCTTCCACACGACGAGCCAGATGGCCCCGCCTGGGTGGGTCACGCGGACGAGGTCATCGGCGAGGTGGTCGAGCGGGACCCGGTCAAGCGCGAAGCAGAGGACGAGACCGAACCTTCCGTCCTTCGCCCGGAGCGGCACGCGCAGCTCGAGGACGTCGAGCTCTCCGGCGAGGTGCTCTATCGGGAGGTCGTAGGTTGCAACCCCACCGATACGTAGCGCCGGCGTGCCCGATTTCACGCCCAATTTGGGGACGACCTCGACGGCGGCGCGCATCCCGCGAGGCACTTTCACCGTTCGTTGAAGTCTAGGGAACGCGGTATGCACAAGGGCTCGCATGGCGTTCGGTATGAATTCTCGCCCGCGTCCCGTGCTCATCGTCGACGACGACGTCGAGACGCTCGCCGCCGAGCGTGAACTCCTCGCTGAGAGCGGATTCCGCGTGGTCGAGGCGCACGACGGCGCCGAGGCGCTCCGCGTCGTGCAGGAGGATCCGCCCGCGGTCGTCGTCCTCGACGTGCAGATGCCCGGGATGGACGGGCCGTCGTTCGCGCGCGAGCTCCGCATGGCGCTGCGCCGCGTCCCGCTGGTCATCCTCACCGGCGTCGCCGATCCGCGCCGCGAAGCGGATCGCTGCAACGCCGAGGCGTACCTCTCCAAGCCCTTCGACGCGCAGGAACTCGTGAGCGTCGTCCGCCGCTTCGCCGCCTGACCCCCCGCGCATACTGCGAACATGCCCGCTCGCCTCCTCGTTAAGGAGCACCACGCTGTCGTCGATCATCCCGCGGACCAGCTTTCCGAGCTTCGTGGGGCGCATCCGTGCTGGCTCGACATCTCGAACCCGCAGAGCGAGGAGTTCGACCTCGTCGCGAAAGAGCTCGAGCTTCACCCACTCGCAGTGGAGGACGCGCGGCACGGCCACCAGCGACCGAAGATCGATCAGTACGAGACGCACTACTTCATCGTCTTTTACGCGATGGAGTCGCCGAGCCCGGATGTCCTGAACTATCACGAGGTCGCGATCTTCGTCGCTCAGAACGCGATCGTCACCGTTCACGAGGGTGAGTTCTCCGCCCGGCGGCTGGTCGAGAAGCGCTTCGTTGACGGTCATCTCCCGACGACCGGTCTCCTGCTCCACGCGCTGCTCGACACGATGGTCGATCAGTACTTCGAGGTCGTCGACCAGTTCGGCGACCGCATCGAGCTCCTCGAGCAGTTCGTTGCGGAGGAGGCCGGACCGAACCTCCATCGCGCGCACGCACCGCTCCGCGAGCTCTTCCTCGTCAAGCGGGAGCTGCTGCAGCTCCGCAAGACGATCGCCCCCGAGCGCGACGTGCTCCAGGTCCTCGTGCGCGGCGACATCCGCGAGCTCCGCGAGACGGGGAAGCGCGCGTACTTCCAGGACGTCTACGACCACATCCTCCGCGTGACCGACGAGATCGACACCTTTCGCGAGCTCACCTCGAACGTGATCGACGCGTACCTCGCCGCGGCCTCGAACCGGCTGAACGAGGTCATGAAGGTCCTGACCAGCATCGCGACCGTGCTCCTCGTCCTCACGGTGGTCACCGGCTTCTTCGGCCAGAACTGGAGCTTCATCCCGTACGGATCGCTCCCTCTGTTCTGGATCTCCATGGCCGTTACGGGCCTCATTGCCGTCGGTCTGGTGATGTACTTCCATCGCCGCGGCTGGTTGTAGCGCTCCGTTCGCGTAGGCCAAGTTCCTCGGCTAAACTGACCGTGCCCTGGCCGCAACCCCGCAACCCCGGGTGGAGCGCGCTCGCAACGCGGCGATCCTGGGCCAGGTCGGATCCAGAAAATCGCGGCGTTGGGCGGAGCGTGACGTATCCCGACAGGTGACATGCTCAAGATGGGGCTGCAGGTCGCGGTCGCGATCGGACTGCCCCTGCTCGTCGGCACCTTTGGCGGCAACGCCGTCGACAGCAGCCTGGGCAGCAGCCCATGGGGACTTCTCGTGGGCCTCCTCATTGGGCTCGTCGTCGGGGGCCTCGCACTTTTCGGCATCCTTCGTCGTTACCTCTCGCAGCCGCTCGGCGTGCCGACCGAGAAGGCGCGGGCCGCCGGGCGCAACTGGGATAGCGAAATCGTCGAGCACGAACGTCGCCGAGACTCGGGCGAGGAGGACCCGGACCGCTGATGCGCATGCTCGATAGAAGACTCATGTCGCTTCCGCCGCTGGTGCTCCTGGGGACTATCGCCGCGATCGATATTGCGATCGTTCTCGTCGGCTGGGTCCTCTACGGACTGCCGAGCTGGCCTGACATCACCCCGCCGCGGATCCTTCATCTTCTAACGGGCGAACCCCTGATTCGTATCGCGGGGGATGAGATTTCCATCTCAAATTCTCTGGTGACGATGTGGATCATCATGGCCGTCCTCATCGTCGTGGCCTACGCGGGGACTCGCAAACTTGCACTCGTACCGCGAGGGCTCCAAGGCGGCCTCGAGGTCGCTGTACAGACGCTGGTCGACTTCGTGGTCGATACTGGCGGCCCCGCCGCCGCCAGGTACGTGCCTCTCGTCGGGACTCTCTTTCTCTTCATCCTGCTCTGCAACTGGCTCGGGGTGGTGCCGCTCGTCGGGCAGATCCCGTTGCTTCACGCGCCGACCGCCGACTATCACGTCACGCTCGGTCTAGCGATCGTTGCGTTCGTCGCTTATCAGGCCGAGGGCATTCGCACGCTCGGCCGTGGTTACTTCAGCCGCTGGTTCAACACCGCGGGGTTCAAGGAGGGCGCGTTTCTCGGTGGAATCATGCTCTTCGTCGGCTTCATCGAGTTCCTCGCGGAGATCATCCGTATCCTGACGCTCACCGCACGTCTTTGGGGAAACATCTTCGGGGGAGAAGTGATGCTCGTGGTCATGGCGGCCGTCCTTTACGTCATCGCGATCCCCGGACTCCTGCCATTTGCCGGGTTCGAGATGTTCATCGGCCTGTTGCAGGCTGTGATCTTCGCGATGCTGACGCTGCTCTACTTCGTTCTTGCCACCGAATCACACGAGGAACACGCGGACTCGACGACAGAACACGCGCAAACATCAAAGGAGGGAACGCACGCATGAATCTTGGTTGGCTTGCCGCCGGTATCGCCGTCGGTTTCGCTGTCCTCGGAGTCGGCATCGGGCTGGGAATCGCGACGGCGAAGTCCTCGGAGGCGATCGGCCGTAATCCTGATGCCGCTCCACTCATCCGGAACAATCTCGTGCTCGGCGCCGCGCTCGCAGAGGGCCTCGGGGTGCTTTCGCTCGTCGTCGGAATCCTGCTCATCTTCCTGACGCACCCGTAAATGCTCTTTAGTCCAGGACTGCAGGAGGAGGTCTTCGTTCCGACCGTGCACCCGTTCTGGGTGCTGGTCTCAATTGTCAACTTCCTCCTACTTCTTTATGTCATGCGTCGCCTGCTCTGGGGTCCTATCACCACGATGCTCGCGAATCGCGCGGAGAAGATCCGCGAGGGCTTGGCGATGGCCGCGGCGGCCAAAGCTGAGCGCGAACGGATGGAGGCAGAGGTCGAGCGTCTTCTTGCCGATGCTCGACGCGAGGCGCAAACGATCGCCGAGCGAATGACCGCGGCAGCAGAGGCCGCCGCCGCCGACATCCGTGCACAGGCGAAGACAGAGGCCGATCGGATCCGCGAACGCGGGCGCGAGGACGCGACCCACCTCCACGATCAGGCGCTCGCGCAGCTGCGCTCGGAGCTGGCGGGCATGGTCGTTCTCGCGGCGAGCCGGGTCCTCGGGCGTGAACTGGACCCCGAGAAGCACCGCGCGTTGATCGAGCAGTCCCTCGACGAAGCGGCCCCGCACCTTGTGGAACAGAGCTAGTTGGCCCTCTCCGGTTCCGCGGCGCGACGCTATGCGGAAGCACTCCTCGCGCTCTCACCGAACGAACGCGCCGTAGCCGCGCTTCGCGCGTCGCTGGAAAAGCTCGCCCCGGTGTTCGACCGGGTCACGGTGGCCGGCCTTCGCGACCCGTCCGTTCCGATGAAGCAACGCATCGCCGCTCTCACCGCCGCGCTCGCGGACGAGCCAGCTGAGATCCGATCGCTCATGACTCTTCTGCTCGAGACCGACCGGATCTCTCTCGTTCCGCGGATCGCCCTCGCGTTCGGCGACCTCGTCGACCGGCGTGAAGGGATCTCGAAGGCTCGCATCACCACGGCGGTCGTCCTGAAGGAGTCGGAAGAGCGCGACCTCGTGAGCCGTCTCGAGCGCGAGTCCGGCAGGAAGCTTCGCGCGACGTTCGCCGTCGACCCGACGCTCATCGGCGGCGCGAAGGTCCAGATCGGCGACCACCTCATCGATTCGTCCGTACGCGCAAAGCTCGTCGCACTCGGGCGACAGCTCGCTTCATAGGAGGGGATCACCATGGCCTCGACCTCGTCGGAGATCACCGACATCATCAAGGCGAAGATCAAAGGCTTCGAAGGGGGAGCCGAGTCGGTCGACGTCGGCACCGTGGTCGAGATCGGCGATGGGATCGCCCGCGTGTACGGCCTCGCGAACTGCATGGCCTCGGAGCTGCTCGATTTCGGGAACGACGTGTTCGGCCTCGCCTTCAACCTCGAAGAAGACACGGTGAGTGCGATCATCCTGGGCGACTACACGGGTATCACCGAGGGCGGCGAGGTCCGCACCACCGGACGGATCGCCGAAACGCCGGTCGGTGACGCCCTCGTCGGCCGCGTTGTCGATCCGCTCGGACGCGCGCTCGACGGCAAGGGTGATATCAAAACGAAGGACACGCGACCTGTCGACGTCGTCGCGCCGGGCGTCATCATGCGGCAGAACGTCGACACGCCGGTCCAGACCGGCATCAAGGTCATCGATGCGATCACCGCGATCGGGCGCGGGCAGCGCGAGCTGATCATCGGCGACCGGCAGACCGGAAAGACCGCCGTCGCGATCGACACGATCATCAACCAGAAGGGCAAGGACCTCACCTGCATCTACGTCGCGATCGGTCAAAAGGAATCGTCGGTCGCGAAGATCGTGGCGACGCTCGAAGAGAAGGGCGCGATGGAGCACACCATCGTCGTCATCGCGGGCGCCTCGGACCCCGCGACGCTCCAGTACCTCGCCCCGTTCGCCGGGTGCGCGATGGGCGAGTACTTCCGCGACGCCGGAAAGGACGCGCTCATCGTCTACGACGACCTCACCAAGCACGCCTGGGCGTACCGGCAGGTCTCCCTCCTCACCCGGCGCCCACCGGGCCGCGAGGCGTATCCCGGCGACGTCTTCTACCTGCACTCGCGGCTTCTCGAGCGCGCCGCACGTCTGAACAAGGACGAGGGCGGTGGCTCGCTGACCGCGTTGCCGATCATCGAAACGCAGGCGAACGA
>DATLPP010000137.1:0-3216 GCA_035535615.1 Candidatus Udaeobacter sp. | reverse complement strand
ACAGCATCCCGCCGAACAGGCGCATCTGCCGTTTCGCGATGTCGTGCTGTGGATGCGAGCGCAGGCCGGGGTAGTTCACGCGCGAGACCTTCGGATGCTGGCTGAGCCATTCCGCGACGGCCTGCCCGTTCGCGGAATGGCGCTCCATGCGTACACCGAGCGTCTTCGCGCCGCGCAGGACGAGCCAGGCGTCGAAAGGTCCCGGCACGCCGCCGGCCGCGTTCTGGAGGAACGCGATGCGCGCGCGAAGATCTTCATCGTTGCCGGCGAGGCCGCCCCCGACCACGTCGGAATGCCCGCCCAGATATTTAGTGGTCGAGTGCAACACGATGTCCGCGCCGAGGCGGAGCGGCTGCTGCAGGTACGGACTCGCGAAGGTGTTGTCTGCGACGGCGAGCGCCTTGCCTTTGTGCGCGATCTCCGCGAGCGCCGCGATGTCGAGCACCTTCATGAGCGGATTCGACGGGGTCTCGATCCACACCAGCTTCGTGCTCGGACGCATCGCGCGCCTGGCGGCTTCCGGTTTGCGCATGTCGACCGCGGTAAGCCCGATCCCGAGCCGGGCGAAGACCTTCGTGAAGAGCCGGTAGGTCCCCCCGTACACGTCGTCGGTCATGACGACGTGGTCACCTTTCGAGAGGAGATGCGCGACGGCGTCCGTCGCGGCCATCCCCGAGGCGAACGCGAGACCCCAGCGTCCGCCTTCGAGCGCGGCCAGGCAGATCTCGAGCGCGGTACGTGTGGGGTTGCCGGTCCGGGCGTACTCGTAGCCCTTGTGCTTCCCGACGGCTTCCTGCGCGAACGTCGACGTCTGGAATATCGGGACGACGACGGCGCCGGTCACGGCTTCGGGTTCCTGCCCGGCATGGATGGCGAGCGTCTCGAAACCTGGCCTGCGGGGAGCTTGCTTCACGTCACTTGCCAGTATGCCCAGAACGCGCGCACGGACCGGCTAGCTCGCGCTCTGCCTCGATCCGTGGTCCTGCGTGCGCTCGCGTTCGACGAGGGTGTCCAGCTTCGCGCTCTGGTCGAGAGCGACGCCAACACGCGTACGGATCGCATCCACAAGCGGGCCGACGTCCGCGTCGGCGGGCAGCTCGCGGGCGAGCTTCAGAGCGACGTTGATCTCTCCGAGAACAGCGCGGAGGGAGCGGACCTCGGCGGCGAGGTCGGTGCCGGCCTTCGTAGGGTGACCGTTGGTCCCCGCGCGGGGCGCCTTGGTCGCCCTCTGGCTCTTTCCGCCGTGCATGTCCTTCACCGCGGCCGCGTCCTGGTAGGTCTTGTTGAGTCCAGCGCGAATCCCGGCGATGTCGCCGGAGAGCTGCGTGAGCCCGCGCTCGTCGGCGTCGGGCCACGCCCGGGCGAGGCTCACGAGCTCGACGCGGTTCTGGGCGCCGTAGCGCTCCAGGAGCCGTGAGACGTGCACTTTCACGCCTTGCTCGGATATCCCGAGCTCGGCCGCGATGTCCTTGTTGGTCTTGCCGCGCGCGACGCTTCGCAAGATCAAGTGCTGCCGGGGCGTCAGCGGGCGCTGGATAGGCACGAACGAAAGTATAGTCACTTTCGACCATTACGCGCTAGCCGTAATGTCCGTACTGGCCGAAAAGTCACTTGTGATGACGCGTCGTCATGGCGCAAATAGATGGCGATGGGGACGGCGGGTGCGACAGTCGCATTCATCTGTATGGCGTCGGCGCATCTTCAGAAGAACGGCGTCCTGGTCGACCACCTCACGATCCACGACAAGACCTGGGCCTATTGCCCGCTCAACGTGCGAGCGGACGGTCACGACTGGAAACCGACCGGTGGTGTCTCGATGGGCGAGCTCGAGATCGTCGTGCGTGGGATGCGCGAGCGAGCGGGTGTGAACGGCGACGCCCACCACAAGGACGGCTAGCGGGGCGCGACCTTCCGCTGATGGGCGACGAACTCGAGCAGGTCGGCTTTCGTGATGACCGACACAGGACGGTTGTCGCGCGCCGCAAGTAGCGCGGGCGCGCCGCCCGAGAGCTCCTGGTAGAGCCGTTCGATGTCGTCCGTCGCCTGCACGACCGGGAACGGCGGATCCATCACCCGCTCGATGCGCTCGTCGACGAGGGCAGGCTCGCGGAACACCCGATCGAGCATCGTCTTCTCCGAAACGCTCCCGACGATGTCGGTCACGCTGCCGGCGGCACCGTTCGCGGTGACCGGGATCTGCGAGATGCCGTAGCGCTGCATCGTGTCGATCGCGCGGCGCACGGTCTCCGTCTTCGAGACGACGATGAGCTCCGGGGTGTCGCCGCGATCCTTCATGACGTCGCCGACATTGGCGGGGATCAGGCCGCCGAGGAATCCGTTCTGACGCATCCATTCGTCGTTGAATATTTTCGAGAGGTAGCTTCGGCCGGAGTCCGCGAAGAGGACAAGCACGAGCGCCTTCTCGTCGAGTTCCTTCGCGATCTCGAGCGCCGCGAACATCGCGGTCCCCGATGACCCGCCGACGAGGATCCCTTCCTCGCGCGTGAGACGGCGCGCGGTGAGGAACGCGTCGCGGTCGGACACGCGCACCCAGCGATCGACCACCGCCGGGTCGAACGTGCCCGGGTAGAAGTCTTCGCCGATGCCTTCGGTCTTATATGGATGGATGTCGCCGGTGTAAAGCGATCCCTCGGGGTCGGCACCGACGACGACGACGCTTTTGTTTTGTTCCTTGATGAACCGACCCGCACCCGTCACCGTTCCGCCGGTGCCTACTCCAGCTACGAGATGCGTTATTCGCCCTTCCGTTTGTTCCCAAATCTCTGGTCCGGTCGTCCTGTAGTGAGCCTCCGGATTCATCGCGTTGTAGTACTGGTTCGGCTGGAACGCGCCGGGGATATCGCGCGTGAGGCGGTCGGCGACCTTGTAATAGGACTCGGGTGACTCCGGCGGCACCGCGCTCGGGCAGACCACGACCTCCGCGCCGTAGGCGCGCAGAAGGTCGCGCTTCTCCTGGCTCTGCTTGTCGGCCATCGTGCAGATGAGGCGGTAACCTTTGATGGCGGCGGCCATCGCGAGTCCGACGCCGGTGTTGCCGCTGGTGGGTTCGACGATGGTTCCGCCCGGGCGGAGAAGGCCGCGGCGCTCGGCGTCTTCGATCATGAGCAGACCGATCCGGTCCTTGACCGAGCCGCCGGGATTCAGATGCTCGAGCTTCGCGACGATCGCGGGCCGCAGTCCCCTGCCGATGCGCGA
>DATLPP010000136.1:0-2788 GCA_035535615.1 Candidatus Udaeobacter sp. | reverse complement strand
TGACGCCGAACGAAACGACGCTCGGGGCCTGATTGGCCTGGTGAACGCTGACGGTCGAGGTCGCGGGGGCCCAGGCTCCCGCGTTGTCCGTGACGATCGCGCTCACGATGTACTCGCCGTTGGCGGCGTACGTGTGCGCGTCGGTGGTGAAGGCGAGGACGCCGGCGGCGAGATCCATCGTGGTAAGCGCCGAGCCATCGCCCCAATCCAGCTAGACCGTGTGAGTGTCGAGGGCACCGCCGTCGGTGAACGCGCCTGTGGCAGTGACGGTCCCGCCCGCTTCCAGATCGGTCGCGGATAGGGCGAACGACGTGATCGCCGGCGGCGCGTTCAAGACGGCGAACGTCACGAAGCGCGAGTTGGAGAAGATCGGGTCGTTGACGGTGATCTGGACCCGTACATCTGTCGTCGTTTCGTCCTTATAGGGGACCGACTTCTGCACCGAGAAGCTGCGGTCTCCCAGCGGCAACGTGTACGTGTCGTAGGTGTCGTCGCCCCACGAGACGTCGACCGTGTGAAGGTCGGTCGCATCGGGGTCGATGAATGTCGCGGTTGCGAACGGTCTGTCGCCTTCGTAAACAGGGGCGCTCACGGACCACGTCTGGATCGACGGCCTGGTCGCCGCGAGTGCCACCGACGACGATCCCACGAGGCTCGTCGCCGCAATGGCGATGCTGAGTCCGCCCACAAACGCCGGTCGCAGCAAAGCCTTCATGTCCAGTTACCTCCGCCGGGAAACCCACCCCAGCAGGGCGAACGCTAGATAGGCCGGCCACCCGTAACGAGAGACGAAGAGGGCCTACGCGAATCCGCCGTCAGGGTCACGGTCCTACCCCGGTCGTACTCCCCCGAGCGGGGGGTCTTCGCCCGCGTCCCCCGTTTTCGGGATGCCCGCTTGTCCGCCGCAGCCGAATCTCTGCGTCAGGAACGGGAGGACGACAGGTGAACGGACCCATGCAACATCGGCTCGGCCACGAATGCGCTCTCTGCGACGCGCATTCGAAGGCCGCTGAGCGCCACACGGCTCGGCCGCACGTGCGGACGATGCGTTACCTGCCGTGGATCGCGCCGCTGGTCTTCTGTGTCCTCTTCGCTCCATTCGTTGACGGCGCCGCTCGAGGTCTCCTCGTCGGGACTGTTTTTGGCCTCTCCGCCGGCGCAGGACTCGCGGTACTGGCGACGCGCATCAATCGGCACATCGCGGCGACGACGCTCGCATCGGCGACCGAGGAGCTCAAGGCCGAAGCGGATCAGCGCGTCGCCATGGTCATCCGTCAGTTCGAGTGGGCGGTGAACGACGTCGCGAACCTCCGCGACGCGCTGAAGCGCGCGCAAGACTCACGCGCGACGGCGGAAGCGAACGAGCTTCGTGTAAAGCGCCGTCAGCATCACCTCGAGCGCCAGCTCTACGAGGCGCGGATGACGATCGGCGAGTACTCGCGTGCGCTTGGGAGCGAGACCGAGACGACCGACGACGAGCCAACGGTGCTGCCGACTGGAGACGATCTCCTCGTGCCGCTCACGTGGCGCGTCTTCGAGGAAAACATGCTCACGTGGTTGCGCTTCGAGAGCGCCGGCATCGTGCCGTCGCAGATCCGGATCATGAACGAGCACCAGAGCGTCATCGCGATCAGCGCGCACGCAATGGACACGCTCAAGGAAGGCGCGCAGGTCTCGCTCGTGCTTCGTGCCCCTGACCACGTCGTAGCGACCCTGGAAGGTCGGCACCAGGGTCGCTTCACTTTTGAAGCGCTCGTTGACGACACGTGGTGCAAGGTCGAGCTCAAGGCTGGTGGCCGCGCGGCGTCGAAGGACAAGCGCTCTCGCGTGTGGCGTCCCGAGGACGACCGTCGGCCTCAGGCGCTCATCGCCTAGATCTCAGATCTCCGCTAGCCGCCGAAACGCGGACGGCGGCGGTCCATCCTCGAGGCGTCGTCGGATCGCCGCGGCGCACTGCGCGGGACTGAGGACCGACGTGTCGACCTCGAGGTCGTAAATACCCGGGATGTGGACGGCGCTCTGCCAACGCTCGTCCGGAGACGGGACCGGCTCCGCATCGGACCCAACCGCGTACTCGCCTTCCCTTCCGACCTGACCCGCATTGCGCCGTTGCATGACGACTTCGATCGGGCAGCGGACTCCGACGAAGAGGACGGGCAATCCAGCAAGACGACGGGCGCTCTCGGCGAGGATCCTCGCGTCGTGATGGCCGACGTCGACGATGACGTTCAGACCGGCTCTGCTGTGAGCCGCGATCGAGTCGTAGAGCGCCGCGTAGAAGACAGGGACGAGCGGTGCGAGCTCGTGGTCGTCTTCTCCGGGGCGGAGCCCCATCCCGGGTCGGTACCGTTTCGGCGTGACCTCTCTCACGAACACATCGACGCCGAGATTCATCCACGGTCCGTCGAAGGTGTCCTGGATCGCCGCGACGATGCTCGACTTACCCGAGCGCGGCGCGCCGTTGAGGATCACGATCTGACCTGGCTTCGTCACGTCGGCGATGGGCACCATGCAGGTCTAAGGCTCCGATCGGCGACTTGCATCGCGGTGAACCCGCTCTAGGGTCGACCCGATGCGGATCGCGCGCCTCGCATCGGTTCTCTCTCTCGCGGCCGGCGTCATCCTCGGCTGGGGACTCCTGTTCGGGCCGTTCTTTTATGGCTGCACGACCACCGCGGTCGCACCCGGCGAGGCCCCGGCGCCGCAGATCTGCCGCGGCTCGAGCCTCATCGAGGTCCAGGGAGACAATCTCTTCCCCGCACCGCTGCTTTGGATCGCAATGTGGTCC
>DATLPP010000135.1:0-9858 GCA_035535615.1 Candidatus Udaeobacter sp. | reverse complement strand
GAAGATCGCATCTGGATCGCTCGCGACGGTGACGCGATCCTCGGTGTCTCGATCCTCTCCTACCCGCCGAAGCGGGGCGTCGTGTCGACTGACTGGACCGGTGTCGCACGCGCCGGGCGAGGCCGGGGAATCGCTCGCGCGCTGAAGTACGAGACCGTCATGCAGGCGATCGCGCTCGGTGTCGACAGAGTACGCACCGATAACGACTTCAAGAACACGCCGATCCTCCACATAAACGAAACGATGGGCTACACGCGCCGAGCAGACGGAATCCAATTCATGCGCAACGCCTAGCGCTTTGCGCGCGGGAATTCGGCGCCGGAGCGGGTGGCAGGGGCGAGCAGGTTGTGCACGAGCCGCGGGTGCCCCGGGGACCCGCCTCGCGGAGTGAGCGAAGCGAACGACGCGGAAGGTGGGGAGGGTGCGGTGAGCGCACGACCCCGAGCCGGGGACAGGACCCGCGACGCATCCGCGGAACTCAGTTGATTCAAATCCCCTTTGACCCGAATGTTCATTTGGGGCCGATCACGCTCGCGTGGCACGGCATTTTCACAGCGGTCGGCATCTTCTTCGGCGTCTGGCTCCCGCTGCGTTTGCTCAGAGGGAAGATCAGTGAGGAGGATGGCTGGGCGGTCGCCACATGGGGCGTCGTCGCCGGAATAATCGGCGCGCGACTCGTTCATGTCATCGACCAATGGCAGTACTACCTCGCCAACCCTCTGCAGATCTTCTTCATCTGGACCGGCGGGATCGCCATCTGGGGTGCCGCCATAGGTGGCGTGCTTGGCGGGTACCTCGCGGCCGTCCGGCGCGGCGTGCCGATCGGGTTCGGCGCCGATGCGGCCGCACCGGGTATCGCGCTCGGTTTCGCCATCGGCCGGATCGGCGACATCATCAACGGCGAGCACCACGCCACCCCGTGTACGGCGCCGGAAGGGATTTGCGTCGGCTTCACGCACCCGGACACGCTCGGGCAGCCCGGACCGGTTCACCTCGTCGTCGCGTACGACATGATCTGGGACCTCTCGGCAGTTGCCCTCACGCTGTGGCTGCGTCGTTTCATCGGTCGCTGGCCGGACGGCGTCATCTTCTGGATATGGGCGTTGCACTACGCGGTCGGGCGTTTCCTTCTTGGCTTCCTCCGCATCGGCGATCCGACCTACGCGTTTAACCTGCGGCAGGACCAGACCATCGCCGTGCTCGTATTCGCGGCGGCGCTCACCGTGCTCTTCCGCCTCCTGACGCGCACGCGCGCGCAGACGCGTACTTTCGCGGTCTGACCGACCTTCCGTTCGATCCGAACCTTCACGTCGGATCGCTGAGCTTTGCCTGGCACTCGATCTTCTCGCTCGTGGGCATGATCGTCGGGAGCTACGTGTCCTTTCGTGCGGCGCGGTACCTCATCCGCGATGACCGGATCTACCCGTTCGCGATCGCGGTCGTCCTCGGCGGCCTTCTCGGCGCTCGTGTCGCGCATGTCCTGGACAACTGGAACGTCTATGGGTCTCGTCCGCTGGAGCTGCTGGCTTTCTGGAACGGCGGGATCGGCACGGCCGGCGCGCCGGTGGGCTCGACGATCGCGGGATTTTTCGTGGCGCGACGGCTACGGCTTCCCGTTGGTTTCATGTTCGACATCTCGGTGATCGGCATCGCGCTCGGCGAGGCGATCGGCCGCATCGGCGACATCATCAACGGCGAACATCACGCGATCGCCTGCTCGAGCCTTCCCTGGTGTGTGCGGTACACGAACCCGGCGACGCTGGGCCAGACCGACTACGTGCATCCCGTCGCCGCCTATGACGGTCTGATCATGGTCGTGATCTTCATCGTGCTCGTCGCGTACTGGCGTCGCGTCCGAGGCCGCCCGCCCGAAAGCCGCGTCTACTGGGCGTATCTCCTGCTCTTCGGAGGGTTTCGCTTTCTCACGTCGTTCCTTCGCCTGGATCCACTTTTCATCGACGGACTCCAGGAGGCCCAGCTTTTGGGCCTGATCTATGCGCTGGCCGGCGGCATCATGCTGCCGCTCCTGAGCGCGCGCGGGCGTCTTGACTCAACTGGACCGCGTGCTACTACTACATCCACGTAGTACAAGGTGGTGAGTCCGTGAGAGTTGCCGTGACAGGCGCGAATGGGTTCGTTGGGCGGCACCTGGTCGCACAGCTGCTCCGCGGCGGGCACGACGTCCGTGCGCTGATCAGCGAGCGGCCCGGAGCGGAGAAGGAGCTTCCCGATCCCGGCGACCGACGCCTCGACGTGCGCCGCGCGGACGTGCGCAAGCCGGAGTCGCTCCGCGGCGCGTTCGACGGGATCGACGCCGTCGTCCACACGGTCGCGGTCCCGACCGAGCGCAAGCAGAAATTCGCCGAGGTCAACGTGGCGGGCGTCGCGCACGTCGTTGCCGAGGCCCGGCGCGCCGGCGTCGCGCGGATCGTTCACATGGGAGCGCTCCGCGGGGACCCAGCTTCGCCGTACCCGTACCTCCGAAGCAAGGGCGAAGGAGAAGCGCTCGTCACCGGTTCAGGCATCGCACACGTCGTGCTGCAGCCCTCGCTCCTATTCGGCGAAGGCGACGATTTCTTCCCGCGCCTGGCATTCAGCCTGATTTTTCCGGTCGTGCCGGTGCCGGGCGACGGTACGGCCCGCTTTCAGCCGGTCCACGTCGACGACATCGCGCAGGCCCTCGTCGCTGCCGTGGAACGCCGCGAGATCTCGGGGGTGCACGAGATCGGCGGCGTGGAGCCGGTGACCTATGACGAAATGCTGGCCGAGACGATGCGCGGCACCGGCAAGCGTCGCCCGACGCTGCACGTTCCGGTGCCGCTGATGAAGCTGCCTGCCGTCCTCATGGGCCTCGTCATGGCCGACCCGCCGGTGACGGTGGCCCAGCTGGATCTTCTGGCCGTCGACAACACACCCCGCCGTAATGCCCTCGAGCCCGTTTTTGGTGTGCGGCCACGCCCATTCAAAGGCGCTCTCGACTACCTTCGGCGGGGCCGCGACAGTTGAAAAAGAACAGATTTTCTGGGCCGATCTTGCCGTTTTGCCCTCTTCTCAAGCCCCACTCGCGCGGATAATATTCGTACCGAAAACGACACACGATCGCAGTGGGGAGAGCGTGGGCGGGTCTTCTGAGGCCTCTGGCCTTACCCGACACGCCCTAGAGAGGACATCGCGGCATGAAGGAATGGATTGTCTGCGAAGACAACTGTCTCAAGTGCTCCTACGGAGCGACCCTCGACTGTGATGGCGATTGTCCGCGCTGCCCGCGCAACACCTATTGCCCGTGCGTGACCTTCGTCTCGTTCGCGGCGGGCAAACTGGCGCCGGTGGTCCAGCCCGTCACCACCACGTTCGAGCGCCCGCGCAAGCGCTAGCACGCTCTTGACCGTAGACCAAGCGGCCCTTTCATCTTTGCGCGACCGCATCGAACGCATGGCGGTGTTCCTTTGACCTGCCGTCACTCACTCGTGAGGTCGCGGAGCTAGAGGCCGAGTCCTCCAAACCGGACCTCTGGCAGGACCGGCAGCGCGCGCAAACGATCCTGAAGCGTCTTGGAAGAGCGCGCGATCGTCTTGAGCGGTGGCAGCGCTTTCGCGCGCGCGCGAAGGATCTGAGCGAGCTCGCCTCGATGGCCGGCGGCGATCCCAGGATGGAAGCCGACATCGTGCGCGACACGGAAGCGCTCGTCGAAGAGGTCGCGCACGCCAGCCTCGAGGCGCAGCTCTCGGGGCCGTACGACGAGCGCAGCGCGGTGCTCGCGATCTCCGCGGGCGTAGGAGGCACCGACGCAGCCGATTGGGCCGAGATGCTCGTCCGCATGTACCTACGCTGGGCGGAGCGGCGGGGCTTCAAGGCGGAGCTCCTCGAATCGACGCCCGGCGATGAGGCCGGCTTCCGAAGCGCGACCCTGACCGTCGAGGGTCCGTATGCGTACGGCTACCTCAAGACCGAGCGCGGCACGCACCGCCTCGTGCGGATCTCACCCTTCGACTTCCAGAAGCGGCGCCAAACCTCGTTCGCCCTCGTCGACCCGACCCCCGAGGTCGAGAGCGAGGCCGAAGTCGAGATCCGCCCCGAGGATCTGCGGATCGACACGTACCGCGCGACGGGAGCGGGAGGGCAGAACGTGAACAAGACCGAGACGGCCGTTCGCATCACCCATCTACCGAGTGGGATCGTCGTGGCCTGCCAGAACGAGCGTTCGCAGCTTCAGAACAAGGAGACCGCGATGAAGATTCTTCGCGCACGGTTGCTCGAGCGGCAAGTGCGCGAGCAGGAAGAGGCGCAGGCGAAGGAACGTGGCGAGATGCGCTCCGCCGACTGGGGAAGCCAGATCCGCTCGTACATCCTCCATCCGTACACACTCGTGAAGGACCACCGTACGGGCATCGAGATCGGCGACCCGACCCGGGTGCTCGGCGGCGACATCGATCCCTTCATCGAGGCCGCGCTCTCTCGGCCGCCTGGCGTACCGGCAGGCGACGGTGGCACCGGCCCTGCACGTACGTAACTCGCGCTTTGAGCGCGGGAGGAGTCTGTCATGGTCAGTGTGAAAGACCTTCAGGACGTCGTGGACGACCTGAAAGGCGAGGCGACCAAGCGCGCGAATGATCTGTTCGGTGAGGGAAAGACTGAGGTTCGCCGCGCCGTCGGTGGCCACTCCGATGGAGCGATCTTCGGAACGCTCGCGCTCGGGCTCGTGCTCGGCGCGATCGTAGGTGCCGCCATCGCCCTGCTGTTCGCGCCATTCACAGGTGACGAGGCACGGCGCCGGCTCAGCGAAAGCGTCGAGAAGGCGCGCACGACCGAGCCCGCCGCGAAGGCCGGCAACGGCTCGACCCGGCCGGTGTCCTCGGTCGGCAGCACTCCCTACGCGTCGAGCTAGTCACAACGCACGGCGAGGGTCAGGAAGCCGCGCGGCGTCGGCCCAGGCGCCGAGCTGAGCCCGGCTGATCGCGCCATTGGTTGGTCAGGGTCTGGAGGGTGGATCGCTGCATCGTGAGGAGCGGCACCTGGCGCGCCGCTCCTTCTTGCAGGCGTGACCCTCGCGGACCGCCGCGCTCGTGCGGGCGCGATACGCAGGGTCAAGCCACAGCGGATCTCACCTTCTCGCTCATGCGGTCGCGGCTCGTCGCGGTCCAGTAGGCCGCGTTCGTCCGCTTCGTCGTCTTCGTCGTGACCAGTTTGCGCGGCGCTCGTCATCGTCATATCTCCCGACGTCGTTGATGACGGCGCGCCATTCTGCCCATGGCGCCAGGCGGCCCGCGCGACGGAGAGTCAGGCTAGAGGGAAGGCGTGCAGCAAGTCCGAAACTTGGCCGAGCAAAGTCGCGACCTCGAACGGCTTCCGCAGAAGGCCCTGGACGCCGTCGACCGTCCTGCCGTTGAGGTTCGCGGTGACGACAACGACGGGGGTCGCGCCGTGACCCGTCGTCGTACGCAACCGGCCCAGGAACTCATACCCGTCCATAACCGGCATTTGGAGATCGAGAAGAATAAGGTCGGGGCCGCACCCGAGCTGTCGGAGAGCGTCGAGACCATCGCTCGCCGTTTCGACGCGATAGCCCTCATCGAGTAGGAGTGTCCGAAGCAAGGTTCGGATGCTCGGTTCATCCTCGATCACGAGGATGCAAGCCTTGGTGAAGGTCACACTGTCACTGCCTCACCGTATACCTCTGAGTTACTGGTCCCCCGCTTGGTTCGATAGGGGCAATCGCGTGACGCGCACCGTAGGCTGCTGGATATGGACCTTCAGCGATCGAGAAAGAGCGTGGTCGTCGTGGACGATGACCGCGATGTTGCCGAACTCGTTCAGACAATCCTGCTGATCGAGGGATTCAAAGTGTCGTGCCTGGACCACGCCGAGCCAAAACGACGTGAAGGCCGCGATCGACCGGATCGGCCTGACGTCGTGCTGCTGGCGGGCGGCGGGCGTGTACTTCGTCGGTCGCTACGGTTCCGAGTCCGCCGGCTTGAACCAGCCCCATTACCGTTTCGTCATGCCCACTTCGCGCCCCGTGGGTAACCTCCGTGGGGCGGGGAGGACCAACGACCATGGCTAATAGCAGCACGAGTCCAGTGGACGATCGGATTCGCTTCTACTGCACATCCCACCCGACTCAGGTCCCGATAGTCACCATGCACGAGCAGCGATGGGCGTACTGCCCCGGAGGTTACGTCGCTGCACGAGACGGTCACTTCTGGACCGCGATCGAGCCAACGAACGTGCACCAAGTGAACCCAAGGCAGATCGGGTTCGTCATGGCAGCCAAGCCGAGCCCCACTACCTAAGAGGCGGCAGGCGGAGCCGGACGGCTCTCTGGGTCTCCGCGCCCGCGCGTCCGCTCATCACGGTAGCCACCAACGGCCCACGCCCTGCCTCGCGGCTCCGCCTCATTGCGCGTAATCGGCACGGGCTTGCGGCCCAAGCCGCCGACTACGAGGTGTCGCTTCGTCTCGTTTTCTTACGTCGTCGGGTGCGCCATGCTCAGCGTCACGGCAAATCGCGAGCGAGCGGCAGCGCTAACACGAACACGCTTCCATCGCTGCTCGGCTCTAGCCACAACCGGCCACGGTGCTGCTCCGCGATCCTTCGGCTGATGTGCAGGCCGAGGCCCGTGCCGGCGATGTCGCGTGTCCGTGAGGTGCGGAAGAACGGCGCAAACAGCAGGCCGCGCTCCTCATCTGGCACACCCAAGCCTCGGTCGCTGACGCGGATGTGCGCCTCGTCGCCGACGACGGTCAGCGCAACACCGATGGGCGACTCCGGCGGGCTGTATTTGATGGCGTTGTCGAGGAGGTTGCTGACGATCTGCGCGATTCGTTCGGGATCGCCCTGGATCCGCACCGCGGGCCCTGCCGTGAAGGTGATGCGCGGCGTGTCCTCGTGCTCGTGTAGTCCGATCGTGGTCGCGATGGCCACGCCCAGATCGAATGTCACCACCTCGAGGCTGAGCGCGCCGGCGCTGACCCGCGCATGGTCAAGCAGTTCGGCCAGCAGCCGGTTCATGCGCTTGGTCTGCTCGCTGGCATGCGCAAGGGCCACGGCCGCGCGTGCGGGATCCTTGAGGACGAGTCGCTGCGCGAACTGCAGCTGCCCTTGGATCGACGTGAGCGGCGTGCGCAGTTCATGGACGGCGGTGCTAAAGAAGTCGGCGAATGCCCACTCAGCCGAAGCCGGTGCGTCCAGGTCTGGGAAGACCTTGATCGCGTCGGCGGCCAGCCCCTTCGAGCCCTGCGCTGGTTGCGGTGTGTCTACCGCGTGCTTCAGCGTGGCGAGGAACTCGACTATCAGGAACGGCTTGTCGATGACTCCGGCATAGCCAGCGGCCTTGCTCCGTGCGGTCGTGCCGGCGCGGGCTTCGGCCATCGCGCCCGGATCCGCCGTGAACATCAGCACCGGCAACGCAGGATTGGCGCGTCGGATCGCGGCAGCGTCGGCCCAGGACAGTTCGTGACCGCGGGACCCAGGGTCGCCGTCGAGGATGACGCACCTGGGTTGCCAGCGCACGATTGCCGTTGCGATTTGCCGATGGTCGGCGATCGAAATGTGCTCGTAGCCGGACTCGTCGAGAAGACTGCCCACGAGTTTGCTGAGGGTGGGCTCGTCCTCGACAAGTAACACCATGGGCTTGCTCGGTGAGGACGAGGTGGGCTTCGGAGTTGCCTGACGCCGCTTAGCCACGCGCCCCTCCGCCAGCGTTCCCGATCGGCTGGCTCGCAGCGACAGATGGTAATAGGGCTCTATCCCAGAGGTGTATGACAGTTTCGTCACGCCGAAACAAACGCTTGAAGCGAACGGTAGTTCGAACCGAGTTTAAGCGACTCACAACGTGGCACAGAGAAACCTGCCGCTGGCGGGTGACACGTATCGCGCACGCTTCGCTGCGCCGCGCGGCGAAGCGCTCCAGCCCGCCCTCTCGCACGCGCAAGCGGACGGCGTGGCTGCCTTCCCTCGGCCGTGCGATGCCCTAACTCGGGGCGATCTCGCGCGCGAGCTTCAAGAGATGCTCGCGCGTGTTGAGACTCGGGTCGTCTGTCACCCGCTCGAAGAGCTCATTGAGAATTTGCCCCACGCGCGGGCTCGGTGGAATGCCGAGCTCTTTCATGACGTCGTTGCCGTCGATCGCGAGGTCCTTGAGCGAGAAGGCGGACGCGGCGCGGATCTCCTCCTGCACGCGCTCCCAGAGGGATTCGAGCGCGTACATCCGCGGCGAACGTGCTCCGCTTCCGATGTTGTCCGCCTTACGAAGCGCGAACAGCGCCGGGATGTTTTCGAGCCCAACCTTGCGAACGAAGCGACGGACCGCCGAACCGGTCCAATCCGTCTGGTACCAGAACATGTGGTTTCGGATGAGATGCGTCACCTGCGTGATCGTCTCTTTGTCGAACCGCCACCGGCGCAGTATGTCGCGGGCCTTCGCCTCGCCAACGAATTCGTGCTGATGGAAATGTCCGTCGGCGAACGTCTCCGGCTTGCCGATGTCGTGGAGGAGCCCGGCTAGGCGAAGCACGAGATCGTCCGCCGGCGTCGCGTCGGCGGTCACGATCGAGTGCTCGAACACGTCTTGTGCGACGGCCTTGTCCTGCGGAATCGTCTTCGCGATCTCGAGCTCCGGAAAGAACACGGCGAGCAGCCCGAGGTCGCTCAGCATCCGGAACGCCACCGACGGCTTCGGCGCGGAGAGGATCTTCACCATCTCCTGCTGGATCCGCTCGCCCGACAGCGTCTTCGCGAGTGGCGCCGACTCCCGGATCGCATCTGCCGTACGCGGGTCGATGGTGAAGCCGAGCAGCGTCGCGAACCGCACCGCACGGAGCATCCGGAGCGCGTCCTCCTTGAAGCGCTCCCGCGGCTCGCCGACCGCACGAACGATCCTCGCGTCGAGGTCGCGCCGGCCGCCGAATGGATCCACGAGCTCGCCGGCCTTGCCGCCGGCCGGAGGGCGCCAGGCCATCGCGTTCATGGTGAAGTCGCGCCGCGAGAGATCCTCGTGGAGCGAGTCAGTGAACGCGACCGACGTCGGGTGGCGGTGGTCCGCGTAATCGGCCTCGACCCGGTAGGTCGTCACCTCGATCTCGTGATCGCCCTGGCGGACGACGACCGTCCCAAAACGGTTGACGTAAAGCGACTGCCGGAAGACCTTCTGGATCGCCTCCGGTGTTGCGTTCGTGGCGATGTCCCAGTCGTGCGGATCGACCCCGCGCAAGGCGTCGCGAACGGACCCACCGACGACGTAGGCCTCGTGACCAGACGCGACGAGGCGCGCGACCACGCGCTCGACGTCGGCGGGTACCTGGATCTGCGGAACGAGGCCAGTCACTCGCGAAGTTTAGAGAGCGGTGCCGATCACATACCGAGGTACGCGCGCTGCACGTCTGGTGACGAGAGGAGCTCCTTACCTGTTCCGGTCTGAACGATCGAGCCCGTCTCGAGAACGTACGCGCGATGCGCGATCTCGAGCGCCTTGCTCGCGTTCTGCTCGACCAGGAGGATCGGCATGCCCTTCGCGTTGATGTCGATGCACACGCGAAAGATCGTCTCGACGAGGATCGGCGCGAGGCCGAGCGATGGCTCGTCGAGCATCAGGAGCTTCGGGTGCGCCATGAGCGCGCGTCCGATCGCGAGCATCTGCTGCTCTCCGCCCGAGAGCGTCCCCGCGAGCTGCTTGGTGCGCTCCTTGAGGCGGGGGAAGAGGTCGTAGACGTTCGCGATGTCGTCCTGCAGCCCGCTCAGCTCTTTTCGTGCGTACGTTCCCATCATGAGGTTGTCGAACACCGTCATGCGCGGGAAGAGTCGCCGGCCCTCGGGGGACTGGCAGATCCCCGTCTTGACGATTTCGTGCGCCTTCGTCTGCTG
>DATLPP010000134.1:0-3003 GCA_035535615.1 Candidatus Udaeobacter sp. | reverse complement strand
GTCCCGATGGTGTTCGGCGTTCCGAACGTCGCGCCGCAGTCCGTCGACTTCGTGATCTGGATCGAATCGAGGTCGTGCTTCTTTGCCATGAACGTGCGCCACGTCACGTACACGTGGCCGTTCCCCGTGACCGAGATGTCCGGGAACTGAACGTCGGTCGCGCTCGAGAGCTTCTTCGGTGACGACCAGGTCGCACCGTGGTCGGTCGAGCGCGAGAAGTAGATCGCGACGCCGCCGTTGCCGGTGAACCGGGAATACGCGAAGTACACGTTGGCGTCGCAGCTCGAACCGCTGCGGTCGGCTTCGATCGCCGTCTTGTCGTTGAACTTGCCGAGGAGGTTGGGGGCCGAGCTTCCTCTCGCGACGACCTCGGATCGGACGAAGCGCTTCCCGTCGTTGGCCGACGCGCCGCCTTCGCCGGCGGGGTTGTCGAACGTCGCGACCCAGACGTCGCCGAACGTCTTCTTCGTTCCGGCCGGGTCGTCGGAGCTTTCCGAGCCGAAGAACGCGCGGCCGTGGTTGTCCCAGGCGATCACAGGATCGCCGGAGCTCGCCGTGCGGATATGCGCGAGCGCCGCGTAGGGCGAGGTGTCGCCGGGATAACCCGGGACGAGCGTGCTCGTGAATGTCGTTCCGCCGTCCTGCGAGCGGTAGTACCCGAGCCAGATCGGCCCGACCGGCTGCTGAACGGTGGCTCCGGCGGGCTGATAGACGCCGCAGTAATCGTTCGAGCTTCCGAGGATGACGCTCGGGTTGCGCGGGTCCATCGCGTCGGACGGCTCGTTCTGCCGTCCGCGCGCGATCCGGCATTCCTGCAGGACCGCGTCGTCGTAGGCCACGCCGGTGTTCTGCGTATACAGGCTGACGTAGTTGCCGGTCGCATCATCGTGACTGAGCCGGGCGTTTCCGGCGCCGATCGAGAAGCTTGGACTGACGAGCGTGATCGCAAGGACCGCGGCAGCAATGAAAGCTGGCCTCACTGAGACCTCCCCCCTGAAATTGCAATGGCGTGCGAGGCGCGAAGTCTATCGACCCGATCAGGCTGGTGGCTGCTTGGACTCTCTGTCTGCAAGCCAAACAAGACCGCTTAGAACGGCTTCATCGGGAGCTACCCCTTCGCGTCGAGCACCGTCAGTCCAGGCGGCCGCGTGCGCAGCCACTCGCGACCACGCACGAGACCGCGCACCGTTTCCACGAACTCGCGGCCCGCGCGCGAGAGATGGCGATCGCGTCGGTTCGCGAAACCGATCGTCCGCGTGAGCGGCTCGGTGAGGCGCACGGCCTTGAGAGGGCCTGCGGGATCGATGACCAGGCTTGGCACGACCGCCACCCCGAGTCCCGCCGCCGTGAACCGGAGCACGCCATCCATCTCGCCGCCCTCGAGCGCGAACGTGGGCTCGAATCCGGCGCGGCGGCAGGCGGCGAGGGTCGAGGCGCGCAGGTCGTAGCCGTCCCTGAACATCACGAGCGGCACACCCTTGAGCTCGGCGATCGGCACGCTCTTCCGGGAGGCGAGCGGGTGATCCTGCGGGACAGCGACGACGAGCTCTTCCCGTAGCAGCGGCGCGGTTTCGAGCATCTCGCGGCGCACCGGCATGATGACGAGCGCGACGTCGAGAACTCCCTGCTCCAGCTCCGCGACGAGGTCGCGCGATCCGGCTTCGTGCACGACGAGGTCGATTCCCCGAAAGGCCGCGTGGAACTTCGCGAGCGCCGGCGGGAGAAGCGTGATCGTGAGCGAGGGCGTAGCGCCGACCGCGAGGCGTCCGCGCCGCAGGTCGGCGAGCTCGCGGACCTCTCCGGTGGCTCCGTCGACGTCGACCAGGACGCGGCGCGCCCACGGTAGGAGGATGTCGCCGGCCGGAGTCAGCGCGACGTTGCCCTTCATGCGGTGGAAGAGGGGAGTGCCCAGCTCCTCCTCGAGAACGCGGATGGCGCGGGACACGGACGGCTGCGCGACGCGCAAGCCGCGCGCGGCCTTGGTGAAGTGCCGCTCCTCGGCGACGGCGACGAAGTAGCGCAGCTGGTGGAGCTCCATAGGTCATAGCCTAGCGCTATCGCTGCGAGCGCTTTGAGACCTTTGCGTTCTGACTCCAGCACGCCCACCATCCAAAGCGGTGGCACAAGCGTCGGCGGTCAAGGTCCGCGATCGCGCGCACGAGCGAACCGACTTCTGGTGGGTCGAACCCGTCGTCATCGTCGCCGTTCTTGGCGCATTCGTCCTGTACTCGACGTACGCGGGGCTCGTCGGCACGAACTATTACTTCGAGCCGTACCTCTCACCGCTCTATTCGCCGTGCATCACGGCGAACTGCGTGCATCCGACCCTGCCGATCGTCGGCTCGTACTGGAATCTCTCGCCCGCGATCCTCATCGTGGCGTTTCCCCTCGCGTTCCGCGTCACCTGCTACTACTACCGCCGCTCCTACTACCGGGCGTTCTTCTGGTCGCCGCCGGCGTGCGCCGTCCCCGACGCGCGTAGCAGATACGCCGGCGAGACGCGCTTCCCATTCCTGATCCAGAACCTCCATCGGTACGCGCTCATCTTCGCGACGACGCTACTCATCTTCCTGTGGTGGGATGTCCTCCTCGCCTTCAACTTCAACGGCCATTTCGGCATCGGGCTCGGGTCGATCCTCATGCTCGCGAACGTGATCCTTCTGTCCGGGTACTCCGCGAGCTGCCATTCGCTGCGCTATCTCATCGGCGGTTATCTCGACTCGTTCCACGGCAAGTCGCTTCGCTTCCGCCTGTGGAGCTGGGCCAATGCCTTGAACGCGCGGCACGCGCGCTGGGCCTGGGCGAGCCTCATCGTCGTCGGAAGCACCGACGCGTACATCCGTCTCCTCGCGATGGGCGTGCTGCACGATCCGAGGATCGTGTTCTAGTGGCGACGGATGATTAGCCGAGCGACGAGCGGCTTCGCCGTGAGGAGCGAGACCACCAGCCTTGAGCGGGTCTCCTCGCCGGAGGCGAGAGATTGAGCGAGATAGAGCGCCACGA
>DATLPP010000133.1:0-3318 GCA_035535615.1 Candidatus Udaeobacter sp. | reverse complement strand
GCGAGACGCATGGCGATCGCGCTCGAGCAGGAGCAGGAGTTCCTGAAAAAGATCGGCGAATCGAAGGACGACGTCTGGTGGGTCATCGAGGCCGAGGGCAAGGCGATCGGCGCGACCGGCATCCACCGCATCAATTGGCTCGACGCGAACGGGACCACCGGGATCGTCATCGGCGAGAAGGCCTCGTGGGGCAAGGGCTTCGCGACCGAGGCAATGCAGCTCCGCACCCGTTATGCGTTTCGCGAGCTCAACCTGCACAAGCTCATGACCGAGGTCGACACGGAGAACGAAGCAAGCAGGAAAGCCCTCGAACGCAATGGGTACCGGACCGTCGGCGTGCACCGCGAGCAGAGCTTTCATGAAGGAAAGTGGAAGGATCGTTGGCTCGGCGAGGTGCTTCGCGACGATTGGGAGAAAAAGCAGGCCTGACACCCGCCTGCGACCTTTCGAACAAGCGGTGCTCTGATAGCCTCCCGCTGCGGGAAGGGCGGCGTCTTGAAGAAGCTATTTGTCGTTTTGCTATTGATCGTCGCGGGGGTAGGGGCGTTCCTCTATTTCCCCCGCGGTGGTGCATCCACTTCGGCGCAGAACGCAGCGACGCTCGCGATCCTCAACACCGCGATCGAAGGTTCCCGCTCGGGCGCGGCGTTCGCCCCGGCACTCGATGGCGAGGTCTACGCGACGGGCGACCTCGTCCGCGCGAACGTCGACGGTCGAGCGGTCCTGACGTTCTTCGACGGATCGTCGCTCTCGGTCGATCCGGGCTCACAGGTGAAGGTCGTCGCGCTGAATCGCGTTTCGACCGACGGCATCCAGGTGACCATCGAGCAATCGCTCGGGCGATCCTGGCAATCGGTGCAGAAGCTGAAGACTCCGGACTCGCGCTATGAGGTGCGGACGCCGAGCACGAGCGCGGTGGTCCGCGGCACCGGCTTCCTCACGTTCGTGCAGCAGCTCACGACAGGCGGGACGCAGACGACCTATCAGGTCGACGAGGGCACGCTCCAGGTGACCGCGACCGCGGGCGGCACGGTCGCCGTTCCGGCAGGGACGCAGGTGACCATCGCCGAGGGCGCGCAGGCGCCGGCGGCGGCAACGCCGATCGCGCCGTCGCCCCGGCTTGAAATCACGAGCACGGGCGGCCTTGGCTTTCTCGTCGTCGCACCGACCGGTCAGGCCTGCGGGCCCACCGGCAGCAAGGCCGAGATCTTTGGCTGCGTCGTGAGTGCCGACAAGGTCAGCATCCGCGAGCCCGCGGCCGGCCGGTGGGGAGTCTTCATGACCTCGACCGGCGCGCTGCCGCTCGGGACGCTCAGCGTCGACGGGTTTATCGGAACGACACGCAACGCCGGGCGCACGACGGGCCGTCCCTACGCCGCCGGCGACATGGTGCGGACCGGCCTCACCCTGACGCCTGGCCCGCCGCTCGGGCTCTCCACATTCGAGCCCCCGACGCTCGTCACCAGCGTGTGCGCCGCCGCGGCGCCGGGCCGCGTCTTCGCGACCGGCCCCGTCGATGGCCGCGCCGACTCCATCAAGACCTTCGCTCGCGACAACAAGGCGACGCCGGTCGCGCTCATATTCACCGAGGCCGAGCTGAACGACGCCGTGAACCAGAACGCACCATCCGCAACGCAGGGCGTGACCCTGAGCAATGCGAAGATCACGATCGACGCAGGCGGAATTCACGGGACCGCGAAGGCCGCGACGCAGTTCATCACGGTCAACGCCAGCGCGGACGTCGTGGGTGGGCCGGTGGGCGACAAGTTCACGCTGAAGGTGTCGCGCCTCGCCGCCGACCCTCTGCCGCCGGGGCTCATCGATGCGATGAAGGGCCTCGTGGACTCGAGCACCGCCGACATTTCGGGAACGGTCCCGTTCCTCGTAAAACAGGTCGCGTTCCGTAACGGCTGCTTCTGGATCAGCGGGGTGACGCCGAACTAAGCGCGCGCGCACAATTCGCGCGTGCGGCCTGAGCTCGAGAAGCTGGTGCGGGACGGTATGTCCCGCTATCACGTCCCCGGCATCGCGATCGGCATTCTCCACGACGGGGACGAGGACATCGCCGCGTACGGAGTGACCAACCTCGAGCACCCGCTGCCGGTGGACGCGGACACGCTGTTCCAGATCGCTTCGATCACCAAGACGATCACCGCGACGGTCGTCATGCGCCTGGTGGAGCGCGGCGCCCTCGACCTCGATTCGCCGATCCGCCGCTACCTCCCGGAGTTCAAGCTCCGCGACGAAGAAGTCGCGAAACGTGCGACGCTACGCCACCTCGTCACCCATACCGGCGGTTGGCTCGGCGACTGCTTCGCCGACTTCGGAAAGGGCGACGACGCGCTGGCGCGCTACGTCGCCGCGATGGCCGAGCTCGAGCAGCTCACTCCGCTCGGCGAGATCTGGCATTACTCGAACTCGAGCTTCGCGGTCCTCGGCCGGCTGATCGAGGTCGTCACCGGAAAGACCTACGAGGCCGCGGTCCGGGAGCTCCTCTTCATCCCGCTCGGCATGGCGAAGAGCTGTTTCAACGCCGACGACGCGATCACGCACCGGGTCGCCGCGGGGCACGTCATCGTCGACGAGCAGCCGCGCGTCGCGCGGCCCTGGGCGTTCCCGCGCGCAACCACGCCGGTGGGTGGGGTGGTCTCGAGCGTGCGCGAGTTGCTCAGATACGCCCGTTTCCATCTCGGCGACGGGCGAACGCAGGACGGCGGGCGGCTTCTTTCAGTTGGATCGCTCGAGCTCATGCGCACCCGCCTCGCACCGGCCGACAACGACCGTGCCGTCGGGGTCGCGTGGTTCCTCCGCGAGATCGGCGGCGTCACCATCCAGTACCACGCTGGCGCGGCGATCGGACAGCAGGGCGTTTTGATGCTGGCGCCCGAGCGCGGCTTCGCCATCGCGGTCCAGACGAACTCGGGCCGCGGCGGTCTTCTCCACGGCGACGTGACGAAGTGGGCGCTCAAGACATTCGTTGGCGTCGACGACCCCGAACCCGCGCACGTCCGCATGACGAAGTCGCGCCGCGACGAGCTTGTCGCGCGCTACACGGCGGCGCTCGCCGATGTCGAGCTCCGTGCGGGCGGCGAAGGCGTGCTGCTCCTCCGATCGATCAGCCACAACGTGCTCGACGTGAAGCCCGCCCCCACAGACCCGGCGCCTGCGCCCGTCGCCTTCATCGGAGAGGATCGCTTCGTGTGTCTCGAGGGGCCGATGAAGGACGTACGCGGCGAGGTCCTGCGTGACAGCGCGGGCTCCGTCCGGTGGATCCGCGCCGGCGGGCGCGTCTACCGGCGTCTCGAGAGCTAGCGTGCG
>DATLPP010000132.1:0-3909 GCA_035535615.1 Candidatus Udaeobacter sp. | reverse complement strand
GTACCTGCGCGGCGTGCTCCTCGAGCAGCGCGTCTACGTGCGGGACATGGAGTGGCATACCAAGAACCGCATCGACCTTCGCCTCGAGACAAAGGTCGATCAGGTGAGCTTCGACGAGAAGACCGTTCATACCGAGCCGGGCGGCGTGATCCCCTACGACCGTCTCCTCATCGCGACGGGCGGTCGACCGAACCCGCTGCGCGCGCCAGGCGCGGAGGGCGCCCCCTATCTCTTCAACTTCCAGTACCTCGACGAAGCCAAGGGCATGGTCGCGCGCATTCCCGAGTCCAAGGTGGCGGTCGTGCTCGGTGGGTCGTTCATCGGCTACGAGCTTACCGAGGCGTTCGCTCATCGCGCTCTCGAGACGCACTGGCTTATGCGCGGTCCGTGGTTTCTCCGGCGTGCGCTCGACGAGGAAGGCGGCAAGGTCATCACGCTCCTCGCGCAAGACGCGGGCGTGCATCTCCACTACGACGAGGCGATCGACAAGCTCGAGCGATCCAACGGCCAGCTCAAGGTCATCGGCACAAAAGGATTCACGGCGACCGCGGACATCGTCGGCGTTGGCCTCGGGCTCACGATGAACATCGACATATTTGAGGGCACAGGTCTCGAGACGAACGTGGGGGTGAAGACGAATGAGTTCCTGGAGACGAACATGCCCGACGTCTGGGCGGCGGGTGACGTCGCCGAGTTCTACGACGTCGTCTCGCAGCGCCATCACCGCATGGGCACGTGGGACAACTCTCTGAACCACGGGCGCCACGTCGCGAAGAACATGCTCGGCGCCAAAGAGCCGTACGTCGAAGTGCCCACGTACGCGTCGGGGATGTTCAACTCCAACATCTCGGTAATGGGCGTGACCACCGAGGAGGAGCCCGATGCGGAGGCCGTCGTCGAGGTCGAGTACGAGCCTCGCAACTACAAGCGGCTCTTCTTCCTCGGGGACAAGCTCGTCGGGGCGATCCTCGTGGGGAAGATGAAGGGTCGCAAGAAAGTCCTCGAGCTCATCAGCTCGCGCACGGCGATCGAAGACCGGCGAAGCGTGTTCGAGCTTCTGGCTGTTCCCGAAATCCCGGCAAAGGCGCCCGCGACAACGGAAGACTGAGCGTGCCGGTGCAACGCATCGGGATCCGGGTCGAGAACACCGAGCTCGACGGAATCCTGCACCTGCCGGATGCGAGTGCGGTCGGTGGCGCCGCGGTGCTCCACGGTTTCGGTGGCGATCCCGACCAGCCGCACATCGTCGCTACGTGCGAGGCGCTCGCGAATGCCGGCATCGCCGCGCTCCGGTTCGCATATCGCGACCACCGCCCGCCCCGAATGACGCTCGCGAGCGGTCTCGCTGACGCGGCGGGCGCGATCCGCGTGCTCAAGGCTCATCCCGAAGTCCCCGAGCGTCTCGGCGTCGTCGGGTTCTCCTTTGGTGGCACCGTGGCCGCGCTTGTCGCCGGGCGCGATTCGCGAATACGGGCCGCCGTGCTCGCGGCAGCGCCGGCGGTCGCCGGCCCAGGGTTCAGCGCGTGGTCGAACGATGGGAAGTGGAAGCCGCTGGCGGAGCTGTCGCGGACGCGGGCTCGCGTGCTCCTGGTCTGGGGATCGCGCGACAGCCAGGTGCCGTTCGAGAACGCGGAGCGATACGCCGCGGTGCTATCGCAGGCGCGGGTACCGAACCGGATCGTCACGATCGACGGCGGCGACCACGATTTCGCGCCAGCCGGCCCGAGGGCAAAGATGACCGAGACGGTCGCCGAGTGGATGCGCGAGAGCCTCGCCTGACAAGGAACCGAGCAAGCGACGGTCTCGGCTGGCACGCTCCGCGCAAGCGACGGGCGTGTGCCTGTACCTTCGGAAGCCGCGTTCTGGCTCGCGCTCGCGTGGGTGGCGATCGTGATGATGGCGGTCGTCTCGACGATGTGGCGGCCCCGTCACACCCATCCCGCGCCCGCCCAGTGCCAGTGCGCGGACTGCCTTATCCGTCGCGCTGGGGGAGCCCGCTAAACCTCCTCGGGGAATCCGCGATCGACGTCGCTCGTTACGGTGGGAGATGTTCGAGCGTCTCGCGCTCAAGGACTTCGCGTACCTCACGACGACCGGGCGCCGCACCGGCAAGGACCACACGATCGAGATCTGGTTCGCTCTGCTGGACGGCCGCATCTACATGCTTTCCGGCGGAGGCGGCCGCGCGGACTGGGTCCGAAACCTGAGAAAGACATCGCGCGTTCGGCTTCGCATCGGGACCCAGGCGACGACGGCCACGGCGCGGGTCGTTCGGGCAGCGACGAAAGAGGACGAGCTCGCCCGTCAGCTGCTCGACGGCAAGTACCAGGGTTGGCGCGAGGGAAAGCGTCTTTCGAGCTGGGCGAGGAATTCGCTACCGGTCGCGATCGAACTCGGTTAGGTCAGCGCGCCAGCGGCCAGTACACCTCGGTGCGCAGGTGCTTCTCCGGAGTCTTCGTCTCGTCGTCGAGGTATGACTCCCAGGGACCCTCGGCGGGGCGATGGCCCTCCTCGGCGAGCCACTTCTCGATACGGCGGTACTCCTGCGACAGGGTGTGGTACGGGCCGATGTGGAGCGTCTTCGCCGCGCGACCCGCTGGAAGCTTCGAAACACGGATCTCGTCACCCGTGAGCATGAACGAGCCGGTGAACGGTATGCCCGCCTCGGTGTCGAACGCCGCGGGGTCTCCGTTGTAGTACCGCGCGAAGCGGGGACCGGCCGGCGTCGCGCCCTGCGCGCGGATCGCTCCTCGAAGCTTCGGGAAAATCTCCATGAAGAAGGTGCCGAGATCCGTCTGCGGAACCGTCCGCCGGACCGTGACCGCGCGTTGGGGGGCGAGCTGGACGATCTCGATGGGCTGGCTGCTCATGGGACCGGGGGAAAGTCTCCGTGCTCGCGCAGGTACGCGACCACTCCGCCCGCCGCGAGTATCTCCTGTGCGAAAGGCGCGAGAGGACGGAGTCGCGCGTCTCCACCAGGAGCGCGCAGTACGCCTGCGGCCAGATCGAGTGTCACGGTGTCGCCATCGTGGACCATCGCGGCCACGTCGGCTGACTCGAGGACCGGGATGCCGAGATTGATGCAATTGCGGAAGAAGATCCGGGCGAAGCTCTTCGCGACAATGCCGCCGACGCCGTGCTTCGCAAGGGCCGCCACCGCGTACTCGCGGGAGCTCCCGCATCCGAAGTTCTCTCCGCCGACGAGCACGTCGCCGGGCCGCGCCTCCTTCGCGAATCCGGGTCGCGCGTCGCAGAAGGCGTAGGTGTGGAACTTGTCCTGGCCGACCATGAACGGCGCGTAGCGGCCGGGGACGATCTGGTCCGTGTCGAGGTCGTCGCCAAAGACCCAGGCTCTGCTCAATCGTCGATCTCCGCGGCCACGCCGATCCGCGCGGCCGCGACGATGAGCTCGCGAGAGCGATCGCCCGAGCGGACGGAGGCCGCCCCGCGGCCGGCCCGCTCCGAGCGCCGGCGTGCGACGAGTTCGTCGAATTCGTCGTCACTCGCTTCGAGGTACGGGCGCGGATCGTCGATGACGCCGGTGAGCGCCGCCACCGCGGCCACGTAGGGAGAGCCGATGAAGATCGACGCGTCGGCTGAGCCCATCCGCCCGCGATAGTTGCGGTTCGCGGTCGAGAGGCAGATCTCCTGCCCCGCGAGCACGCCGCCGGTGCGACCGAGACAGGGCCCGCATCCGGAGCTGCCGATGACCGCGCCGGCGGCCGACAAAGCGAGCAGCGTGCCGTCGGCCATGGCGTCCTCGAACTGCCGTCGCGACGAGGGCACCACCTCGAGACGCACCTCGGGCGAGATGCGCCGTCCGCGCAGAACGGCCGCCGCCTGACGCATGTCCACGAGGCGGCCGTTGGTGCACGAACCGAGGAAGACCACATCGACCGGCTGGCCGAC
>DATLPP010000131.1:0-2546 GCA_035535615.1 Candidatus Udaeobacter sp. | reverse complement strand
TTGGATCCGCTATCCCAGGTTCGAATCCTGGCGCCCCAGCCTGAAGCAACACCCTATGGGCGACGCGCCGCTGGCCATCGTGCTTGCGGCGGGCCTCTCGACGCGGATGAAGTCAAAGACCCCGAAGGTCCTCCATCCGGTTGCTGGGCGCCCGCTCCTCGGGCACATCCTGCGCACCGTTCGCGCCGTCGGCGCGCGCCCGCTGGTCGTGCTCTCGGAGGAGTCAACGCCCGCGCGCGAGCTGCTCGATGAGGGCACCAGAGTCGCGATGCAGGACGTGCCGCGTGGCACCGGCGACGCGGTTCGGGTCGCGCTCGCGGCCGCGAACGGAGACCGGGGCGTCGCCTACATCGTCTACGGCGACACACCGCTCCTCCGTCCGGAAACGCTCACAAAGATGCGCGATCTGCTCCGCGAGCGCGGCGCGACGCTCGCGCTGCTGGCCGGCGAGGTCGGCACCGAGAACGCCTATGGCCGAGTCGTCCGCGACGAGCGCGGCGATGTCGCGCGCATTGTCGAAACGCGTCTCGCCACCGCGGAGGAGAAGCAGCTACCGGAGTCGAATCTCGGGGCATACGCGGCGGACCTCGAGTGGCTACGAGATGCGGTCGGCCGGTTGCGCCCGAACGAGACCGGCGAGGTCTTTCTCACGGATCTCGTGGCCGAGGCCAGGCGCGACGGAAAGCGGGTCGCGGTGCATCTCACAGACGATCCCGCGGAGGGGATCGGCGTGAACACCCGTGCCGAGCTCGCCACGGCCGAGGCGGCGATGCGAAAGCGGATCCGCGATCAGCACATGGCCGCCGGCGTGACGTTCCGCGATCCCGACTCGTGCCAGGTCGACGACGACGTGCGCATTGCGGCGGACGTCGTCATCGAGCGGGGGACCATCCTCGAGGGAAAGACGTCGATCGGCTCCGGTTCGCGCGTCGGTCCGTACGCGGTGCTGCGCGACACCACGGTGGGGGAGCGCTGCAAGATCGAGAACTCGACGCTCGAGGGTGCGACCCTCGAAGATGACGTGCGCATCGGTCCCTACTCGCACCTGCGGCCAGGCGCGTATCTCGAGCGCGGCGTCGAGATGGGCAACTTCGGCGAAGTCAAGAACGCGCGCCTCAAGACCGGGACGAAGATGCACCACTTCAGCTACATCGGGGATGCCGAGGTCGGCCAGCGCGTGAACATCGGTGCGGGGACCATCACGCTGAACTACGACGGGGTCAAGAAGCATCGTACGGTCATCGGCGACGACGCTTTCATCGGCTCCGACACGCTGCTTCGTGCACCGGTCACAGTGGGCGCGGGGGCGACGACCGGGGCTGGCGCGGTCGTGACGAAGGACGTGCCCGAGGGCATGGTTGCCGTGGGCATGCCGGCGCGGTCGATCAAGAAAGCCGATCGCCGCCAGAAGAAGGCGACCTAGTGGACTCGATCATCGTGGAGCTGCTCCTGCTGGAGCTCCTCCTCGTCGCGGTCCTCGCGGTGCTGTCGGCGAGCGAGGCCGCGCTGCACACGATCCGCCGGCCGCAGCTGATCGAGGAGCTTGCCGCGCGCGGCCGCCGTGGTCGCCGCGCGGGGACGATGGGTAAGAAGGCGGTCGAATACCTCTCGTCGATCCAGGTCGCGGAGTTCCTTATCGTCTTCGCGTTCTCGGGCATCTCGGCGGCATATATCGCCCCGCGGCTCTCCGACTTGCTCCAATTCATCTTCGGCCACGACGCGCCGGTCGTGCGCGACGTCGCCGCTGTTGCCGTGACCGTGACCGCGTTATGCCTCATCGCCGTGCTCTTCGGCATCTTCGTGCCACGCACCATCGGAGCCCGTCACGCGCAAACGGTCCTTCTGATCCTCGTGTGGCCGCTCGAGCTCTTCACCTGGCTCCTCCGACCGCTCGTCGCGGTGCTATTCACCCTCACGCGTCTCTTCACGCGGCCGTTCGGTGGCAATCCCCAGTCAAGCGCTCTCGTGACCGAGGACGAGATCAAGTCGCTCGTCGAAGCGGGACAGGCCCAGGGCGTGGTGCAGGAGCGCGAGCAGCGGATGATCGCGTCGATCTTCGCGATCGCGGAGAAGCCGGTCCACGAGGTCATGGTCCCGCGCACGGACATCGTCGCCATCGATGTGGAGACGCCCGCCGCGGAGATCCTCAAGATCATCACGACGATCGGCCACTCGCGGATCCCGGTGTACGAGGGCTCGCCCGACAACATCATCGGCATCCTCTACGTGAAGGATCTCTTCCGGCGACTCGCGCGCGGCGAGAAGGACGTCCACATCAGGCCGTACCTGCGAGCCGCGCAGTTCGTCCCGGAGTCGAAGAAGATCGACGAGCTGCTTCGGGACATGCAGAAAGAGAAGGTCCACATCGCGATCGTCGTCGACGAGTACGGCGGCACGAGTGGGCTCGTCACGATCGAAGATCTCGTCGAAGAGATCGTCGGCGAGATCCGCGACGAGTACGACGTCGAGCAGGAGATGGTCCTACCGGTGTCTGAGAGCGAGGCGCTGATGGACGCGCGCGTGCCGTTCGAGGACGTGCGCGAGAC
>DATLPP010000130.1:0-3237 GCA_035535615.1 Candidatus Udaeobacter sp. | reverse complement strand
AGCGCGGCCCACTGCGCGTTGTCCTGGTTGACCGCGAGGCGAGCTTCCTGACCGAGCGTCCCGCGAACCCACGATTGGCTTCCGGCGTTGCGGAAAGAGATCGAGAGCGGACCGCTGATCTGTCCCACGCGCAAGGTCGGGTAGGCGGACTGGGCGACCCACCGGCTGTGATAGTCGACCACCGTGGTCACGAGCAGGAAGACACCCTGATCCTCGAGCCAAGCAACGCCGTCGATCACCGGGCGGAGCGGGATGCGAACGGTGCCCGCGCTGAACGGCGCCTTCATGGCGAAGGTGAATGAGGCCACGGCACCGGGACCGACCGATGGCTCGTTCTGGACGGCCACGCGGTTTGCGGACGGCCAGCCGACGTTCATGCCGAGCGCGCTGAACGAGGCGCTATCACCGTTCACGCCCAGCGCGACCTGGCTGCCGACCACGCCCTTTGTCCATGTCTTCGTGCCGGTGTTCCGGAACAGCAGGGTCGCCTGCGACGTCGACGCCGGCTGCATCGCCGGGACCTGCGTCTGCGACATCCACGCCGAGTGCAGACCGCTATCCGGAACGGTCGACGTCGGACCGCCGCCGCTCACTGTCGAGCCCGTGCTGAAATCCCACTCATTGGTGACCCACTGACCCGCGACGGTGATGTCGAAGCGGACGTGGTAGGTCGTGTTGGTCGCGAGCGGTCGCTGCGGAACGATCACCTGATAGTCGTATTCGAATTGCTGCGGCGCGAGGTAGAACGGAAGACGAACGCCACCCGGCGCGACGAGCTCGGCCGCGCGGAACTGCACGTTCTGCCCGGCCGAGTACACGACCATGATCGGGTAGCCGTACGGGCCGGAGCTGCCGGCGGGAACAGGACTCGGAGATTCCTGCCCGCTCCACGAGGTCGGGATGTTCGTCTGCATATGCGCTGGAGAACGAACGAAGTCGACCGGTCGGATCGCGAAGTTGTAGACGATGTCGCCGACATTGTTCTGGCGGCCATTCAGCTCCGAGTGGCCCCAGCCGATCGTCGTTGCGTTCGGGTGCATCAGCCCGAGCCGGTGGTACGGCGCGTCCCAGAGCTGGCGAACGCCACCGAGCTCGGAACCTCCGGTCGCGACCTCGCTCACGAACGATGTGGTCCAGCCCTGCGCGATCAATCGATCGCGCGGCGCGTATCCGGTGTAGTAGGGGCGGCCCGCGGTCTCGTAGTGGCCGAGGACGCTGTTGGCGCTGTTGTAGTTCGCGTGGTTCTGCGCGGCCTGGACGAGGCGCGGGTCCGACGGCACGGTCGGCGAACCGATCGCGTAGCGGAACTGGTTGGTGAGCAAGAGCATGTCGCTCGACGACGCCTCCGCGGTCGTGGCCAGCGGAATGGCCACGAGGGTCAGGCTGACCGGAAGGCTCACGAGAGCGCTGAGAAGCGCAGCGCGCGCGAAATCCCACCTCATCTCATTTAAGTGAACGGGTCAAACGCTCGCGCCGTTATGTCAGCGCGGTAGCAGGCGGTTCTTTGTAACGGAAAGGGACATCCTTGTGGCAGCGCCGCCCGCCCGCGGCGCTCCACGTACGCAAGGTGGCCTAGTGCTTCTTCTTTGCAGCCTTCTTCTTCTTCGGCATGTTTGCGATCACCTCCTCCCGTCCGCGAACTTTGGAAGCGCGACCGTGAAAGGAAGCGCCGCGCTTTTTCGACGCGGTGCTCGCATTGTCGGTCCACTCCCTTCTCTGTCAAGGGCGCGCGCGGCGCGACGGAGCTGCGCCAGACCTTTGCGGAGGAGCTCACGATGCGCCGGGTCGTTCAACCAGCGTGATGCGCCGCTTGGATGTGGCAGCGGAATGAACGTCACGCCATCGATCACGCGCGAGCGGCCCACGGCATCTTCGAGCGCGACCTTCCCCCAGAACCGATCGATCGCGAGGCCGCCGAGAAGAAGGATCACACGCGGCTGGAGCACCGCCAGCTCCTGATCGAGCCACGGAGCGCAGAGCGCGATCTCCGCCGGCGACGGCCGGCGATCGCCGCTTCCGGTCGGCGACTTCCCGGGAAAGCATTTTGTGATCGCGGTGCGATAGGGCAGATGGTCCTCGTCGATCCCGGCCTCGGCGAGCCAGCGCCGAAGCTCCGCGCCGGAACGGCCGCTGAAAGGCTGACCGGTGGTGAGCTCGACCGCACCCGGCGCCTGCCCGACGATCGCGATGCGGTCGCGAATGGATCCGGCGACGACGGGGCGGGCGCGCTCGAGCAAGCCCGCGTCGACGCATTTCGTGCACGCGCGAATGCGCGCGTGAAGCCGTCGGAGGACTTCACGGTCAGCGCCGGCGAGGCGAACGACGCGTGTCAACTAGTTGTTTACCGGTCGGGGTGGAGGGATTCGAACCCTCGACCTCCTGAACCCCATTCAGGCACGCTGCCAGGCTGCGCCACACCCCGGAAATGAGCTCGCGATGTGAAGTCTAGCGGCGCGCTGCGCTCGGTTGCACCGCATCGGGTTTCGTCGAGCCGATCGGCACGCGGGGGATGACGACGTTGAGCGTGCTGCCCTTCACTCCACCGCTCTCGGCCCAGATGCGTCCGCCATGGCGTACGACGATCTCCCTACTGATGTAGAGACCGAGGCCCATTCCCGCGGCGTCACGCGCCGCGCGATCCGGCGATCGGTAGAACAGGCCGAAGATCGCATCGAGCTCCTTCTCGGGGATGCCGATTCCCTGGTCGGTGACCGAGAGACGCACTCCGCCGTCGTCCGGACGAACCTCGATCGTGATGGCGCCGCCGGTCGGCGAGTACTTGATCGCATTCGTCAGGAGGTTGTTCAACACCTGCTCGAGGTGATCGCGATCGGCGGTGACCACGTTCTCCGAGTCGCGTTGCACCGAAATGGTGTGCGTGGTCGTCGTGAGCTGCATACGTGTCGCGACCTCGTTCGCGAGCTCGCTCAGATCGACGTCTCCGTAGCGGAATTCGATTCGCCCGGTCTGGATCCGCGAAACGTCGAGGAGCTCATCCACGAGACGCGCGAGCTTCCCCGTCTGTCGATAGACGACCTCGAGCTGCTCGGTGATGCCACGCAGTGCCTCGGCGACCGGCGCGGCGGCGTCACCCTGGCTGAGGCGCCGAACCCGCCGGAGGGCGACCTGGAGGAATCCCGACATCGCGGTGATCGGCGTCTTCAGCTCGTGCGAGGCGATCGAGAGGAACTGCGACTTCATCCGGTCGAGCTCTTTGAGCTGCTCGTACCGCTCCTT
>DATLPP010000129.1:0-9316 GCA_035535615.1 Candidatus Udaeobacter sp. | reverse complement strand
CCGCGCTCGATGTCCTCGCGCTCCAGTCCACGGAGCAGGAGACCGATGTTGTCGCCGGCCTCGCCCTGATCGAGAAGCTTGCGGAACATCTCGACGCCCGTCACGACGGACTTCTTGGCGTCGCGGATGCCGACGATCTCGATCTCCTCGCCCACCTTCACGATGCCGCGCTCGACGCGGCCGGTCGCCACCGTGCCGCGGCCCTTGATGCCGAAGACGTCCTCGATCGGCATCAGGAACGGCTTGTCCTTCGCGCGGACCGGGGTCGGGATGTAGCTGTCGACCGCGTTCATGAGGTCGAAGATCGCCTTGAACTCTGGCGCGTTGACGTCCTTGGAAGTGCTCTCGAGGGCCTTGAGGGCAGAGCCGCGAATGATCGGGGTCTCGTCACCCTTGTAGCCGTACTTCGTAAGAAGCTCGCGCACTTCCAGCTCGACGAGCTCGAGCAGCTCCTCGTCGTCGACCATGTCGACCTTGTTGAGGAAGACGACGATCTGCGGCACTTCCACCTGACGGGCGAGGAGAATGTGCTCGCGCGTCTGCGGCATCGGACCGTCGGCCGCGCTCACGACGAGGATCGCGCCGTCCATCTGCGCCGCGCCGGTGATCATGTTCTTGATGTAGTCGGCGTGACCGGGGCAGTCGACGTGGGCGTAGTGGCGCTTATCGGTTTCGTACTCGACATGCGCGATCGAGATCGTGATGCCGCGCTCGCGCTCTTCAGGCGCGTTGTCGATCGTGTCGAAGGCGCGGAACTCCGCTCCACCCTTGAGCGAGAGGGTCTTGGTGATGGCCGCGGTGAGCGTGGTCTTGCCATGGTCGATATGACCGATCGTCCCCACGTTCACATGCGGCTTATTGCGCTCGAACTTCTTCTTTGCCACTTGACCCTCCCCTTTTGCCTCTTACTTCCTGGTGATGATCTGTTCCGCAAGGTTCTGCGGCAGAACTTCGTAGTGATCGAATTCCATCGAGTACGAGCCGCGGCCCTGCGTCTTCGATCGCAGGTCGGTCACGTAGCCGAACATCTGCGCGAGCGGCACCATCGCCGCGATCACGCGCGCGTTCGCCCGGTCTTCGGTGCCCTGGACGTGGCCCCGCCGGCTGTTGAGATCGCCGATGACCTCGCCCATGAATTCCTCGGGGACGATGACCTCGACCTTCATGATCGGCTCGACGATCACCGGGCCGGCCTTGGGCACCGCGGCCTTGAGGGCCATCGAGCCCGCGATCTTGAAGGCCATCTCGTTCGAGTCGACCTCGTGCTGTGAGCCGTCGACGACGGTGGCGCGCAGGTCGACCATCGGGTAACCCGCGATGACACCGTTCTCCATGGCCTCTTTGATCCCCTGCTGGACGGCCTTCTGCCAATCCTTCGACAGGCGGTCGCCACGGATCCCCCACTCGTACTCGAAGCCGGTGCCGCGCTCGAGCGGCTCGAAGTCGACGACGACGTGGCCGTACTGGCCCTTGCCGCCCGACTGCCGAACGTAGCGCCCCTCACCCTGCGCGGGCTTGGTCAGGGCTTCGCGGTACGCGACCTGCGGACGGCCGACATTCGCGGCGACGCGGAACTCGCGCAGCATGCGATCGACGATCACCTCGAGGTGCAGCTCGCCCATGCCGGAGATGAGCGTCTGACCGGACTCCTGGTCGGTGTGGACCCGGAAGGTCGGGTCTTCCTCGGCCAGGCGCGCGAGGGCCAGCGACATCTTCTCTTCGTCGGCCTTCGTTTTGGGCTCGACCGCGATCTGCACGACCGGCTCGGGGAACTTGATCGACTCGAGGATCACGGGCTTCTCCATGTCGGCGAGCGTGTCGCCGGTGAAGGTCTGCTTCAGACCGACCGCGGCGGCGATGTCGCCGGCCGCCACCTCTTCGACTTCCTCACGGTGGTTCGCGTGCATCAGAAGGATGCGGGAGATCCGCTCTTTCTTGTCCTTCGTCGCGTTCATGACGGTGTCGCCCGAGCGCAGCACGCCTGAGTACACCCGGAAGAACGCGAGCTTGCCCACGAATGGGTCGCTGGCGATCTTGAAGGCGAGCGCGCTGAACGGGTCGTCGTCGTTCGGGCGCCGGACGAGCTCCTCGCCCGTCTTCGGGTCGGTGCCCGTGACCGGGGGAACGTCGAGCGGCGACGGCAGGTAGGCCACGACGGCATCGAGGAGCGGCTGCACGCCCTTGTTCCGAAGGGCGGCGCCGGTGAGGACCGGCACGACCTTCGTCGCGATCGTCGCGGCGCGCAGCGCCTTGCGGAGCTCGTCCGGCGTGATGTGGTGCTCTTCGAGATAGCGGTGGAGGAGCGCGTCGTCGGTCTCGACGACCTTCTCGACCATCGCCTCGCGCGCCATGGCGGCCGCGTCTTTCATGTCGGCCGGGATCTCCCTGGTCTCGGGGGCGACGGTCTCGTCGCCGTCCCAGTAGAGCGCCTTCATCTCGATGAGATCGACGACGCCCTTGAACTTGTCCTCGCTCCCGATCGGGAGCTGGATGACGACGGGATTCGCGCCGAGCCGGTCGACGATCATGTCGACGGAGCGCTGGAAGTCAGCGCCCATACGGTCCTGCTTGTTGATGAAGCAGATGCGCGGGACCTTGTACTTGTCGGCCTGGCGCCAGACCGTCTCGGACTGCGGCTCGACGCCGGCGACGCCATCGAATACGACGACCGCGCCGTCGAGGACGCGGAGCGAGCGCTCCACCTCGACGGTGAAGTCGACGTGACCCGGTGTGTCGATGATGTTGATGCGGTGGTCGTTCCAGAAGCACGTCGTTGCGGCCGCGGTGATCGTGATGCCGCGCTCCTGCTCCTGTGGCATCCAGTCCATCGTCGCGGCGCCGTCGTGCACCTCGCCGATCTTGTAGATCTTCTTGGTGAAGAAGAGGATCCGCTCGGTCACGGTGGTCTTGCCCGCGTCGATGTGCGCGATGATCCCGATGTTCCGGTATCGCTCCAGGGGATACTCGCGCCTGGGGGCCCGACCCTTGATGGTCTTCGCTTCGATCACGGCCGTTACCACTTGTAATGACTGAAGGCCTTGTTGGCCTCGGCCATCTTGTGAGTTTCTTCCTTGCGCCGCACGGCGCCGCCGGTGTTGTTCATCGCGTCCATGAGCTCGCCGGCGAGGCGCTCGGCCATCGACTTGCCGGGGCGCTTGCGCGCGGCCTGGATGATCCAGCGCATCGCGAGCGACGTGCGGCGATCCGCGCGGATCTCCACGGGCACCTGGTAGGTCGCGCCACCGACGCGCCGGGGCTTGACCTCGATGAGGGGCATGGCGTTGCGCATCGCGGTCTCGAACACGTCGATCCCCGGCTTGCGCGTCGAGGTCTCGGCGAGGGTCAGCGCGTTGTAGACGATGCCCTCGGCCGTCGCGCGCTTGCCGTTGCGCATGACGTTGTTGTTGAACTGCTGCAGCGTCGGGTTCCCGTATTTGCGATCGGGCAGCCGCTTGCGGTCGGTTGGTCGTGCTCTACGGGGCATGGGCTAACCGGCCTTCTTCTTGGGATTCGGGTTCTTCGCGCCGTAGAGGCTTCGACCCTGCTTCCGGTCTTTGACACCCGCGGTGTCGAGCGTGCCGCGGATGATGTGGTACTTCACCGAGGGTAGGTCCGGCACTCGTCCGCCGCGCACGAGCACAACGGAGTGCTCCTGAAGGTTGTGGCCGATCCCTGGGATGTAGGCCGTGACTTCCATGTGGTTCGTGAGGCGCACACGCGCGATCTTCCGAAGGGCTGAGTTCGGCTTCTTCGGGGTCATGGTGCGGACGATCGTGCAGACGCCGCGCTTCTGGGGCGCGCCGCGGCGCAGCTCCACAAGACGACCTTTCTTCGAGTTCCAGGTCGTCCGGAGCGCCGGTGTGTCGACTTTCTTGCCTTGCGGCTTGCGTCCCTTGCGTACGAGCTGCGAGATCGTGGGCACGACGACTCCTTCTTATTAGTCACTCGCACGCGCACGTAGTGCGCAGACGAGTACTTGGCGTGTTGCCTTGGTTCTCTCCCCGACCGGAGAGCCCGCCCGGCATGGGCTAGGTCCCCGGGCGCAGCGCGGCCGCAATCACAAGATCGCGACAGGGCCGATGCGCGAAATGACCGCCCCCGAGGGCGGTCACCGTCTCGAAAGACAGGCCGAATAAGAAGTTTATCGGTCAGATGCGCCGAGGGTCAACCCGTTACTTCCAGGCGCCACCGCCGAAACCCTCTCTACGCGACAGGGACCCCCCGGCCTACGGCCGGAGCCCCATCGCGCGGGGGCCCTCGGCGGTGGCGGCAGGTCAAGCGGCCGTTTGCCCACTCGCCAATCTCTTCTCTCCGGTTTGAAGGAATCGCAGTGTCGCGAGCAGAGCCAAATCGAGGAACACGTCGACCGATGCGCCAAAACCGACATCCAGGAAGGCGAACGGCTGGGCCAGGAGAAGGTCCACCAGGATCGCGAGCTCGAACGCCCGGTAGGCCCTGATCCGCGATCGCCGGAGTAAGAACACCCCTCTCACGATCAGAACGCCGGCGACGACCCCCGCGATCGCCTGGATCACCGAGGCGATCGTCCCGCCATTCGTCTCTTCGTCCAGCGCGACTTGCGCGTCGAGGACGCCGAAGAAGGCCCCACCGAGGAGGGCGGCCGTGGAGATCGCGGTCAGGACGAACGCAACGCCGGCGAGAATGAAGATCGCCGCGAGGATCCGCCGAAACCACCGGCTCGAGACGATCGCCGCGTACGTCCGGGCGCCCGCGGAGCCCATCCACCGCAGACGCGCGAATGAGATGGGGGCGATACCGGCGGAGAGGAACCCGGCACGGAGCGGGGCGACGAGTGGGTGTGCCTGATCCGCGCCCGCCAGCAATTGCAGGGCACGATCGCGATCGTCCGCGGTCAGCGTTCCCATCGCGAGCTTCTCCCCGAGCTCCACCGCGTTGACGAGGCATTCCTCCGGGCTCAGGGCGCGAAATCGCCGGACCTCGCGGGTCGCCAGGAAGAAGATCACGAAGAGCGCGTAGAGGATCGCGGCCGTCGGCCGGAAGAAGTAGTTGTTATCCGACGTCACGAATTTCCCGAGCTCGTCGACGAACGCGCCGAACCCGGCGCCGCCGACCAGCGCGGCGATGAGGCGCGTTGCCGGAGAGAGATAAAGGAGCAGGAGGACGATCGCCGCGAGCATTCCGAGCCCGCCCCACAGCACGTGGGCGATGTGCAGCCCGCCGCCGCCCAGCTGTGGGTAACCCGTCGCCTCGAGGAAGATGCGGATGACGATGAGCGTGGCGATGGCGGAAACGAGGAATGTGTCCAGAAGATCCGCGTCGGCCGCTCGGACCAGATGCTTCGGTGCGAAACTCCTCACTCGGCGATTCTGAAACTAGACGGGCCAGTGCCGCAGCGCCCAATTTCGTGAAAGCGAACTGTGCGGCGCCGAGCTGGAGACTCTCCCGTCAGCTCGTCGGCGATTCCGTGTCGATGCCGAGACCGCCTAGGGTCCGGCGGGTCAGTCCGAGGAACGCCGCGGCGCCGAGGAGTTGAGCGGCGACGATCGCCAAGAGGAGCAGGCCCGGAAGCCCCAGGACCAATCCGGGGACCAGCCAGGCGAGCTGTCCGGCGCCGGCATGCGCCGCGGCGACCACGACGATGCCGGAACGCTCAGGACTGACGTCGCTGACGATTAGCCCGGTGGTCGCGGGTCGACTCCCAGCCGAACCCGTCGCGGGGATCACCCGCGAGGGAACGGTGGAGGTCGGCGCCGGCGTCGACGCCGCGGTTCCCACGGCGGTCGCCGCGGGGAAAGGCGCGGCCGTCGGTCGCTGCGTCGACGCTGACGGCCGCGAAGTGGCGTTGGCTGTTGGAAGCGACGCAGATGGCAACGGCGCGCTCGTGACCGTCGGGAGCGATGCCGACGGCAAAGGGGATCGGGTGGCGACAGGAAGCGAAACGGAAGGCAGCGGGAGGATCGTGGCGATCGGAAGAGACGCTGAGGGCAGCGGGAGAATCGTCGCGATCGGAAGAGACGCTGTCGGGAGCGGCGGGAGCGTGCTCACCGGAAGCGACGGCGGGGCAAGCGTCGGGAGCGGCGGCAGGTTTGGTCCAACGGCCGCGGCCGACATGCCCAGTGCGACGAACGCGCCGATCGCGACGAGCGCGGTGAAGACGACCGCGGCGGCTCGGCGTCCGACCCCGTGACTTCTCACACGGCCTCGGCTTCGACCGACCCCAGTTCGTGCACGTGCGCCCGCGCATGGACGCGGTCGACGATGAGGACACCCGGGAGCGGCGCATCGGCAACTGTGGACATGCCGTGGACGAATGTCTTGACCAAGTGCGCGTCGAGCTGCGAGCCCGCAGCGTCCTCGAGGCGCCGCAGCGCCTCCTCGACAGGAAGCGCCTTCCTGTACGGCCGCGTCGTGGTCATCGCGGAGAACGCGTCCCCCACCGCGAGGATCCGCGCGATGAGCGGGATCTCTTCGGCAGCGAGGCCAGTCAGATAGCCCTGTCCGTCCCAGCGTTCGTGGTGATGGCGGACCCCCGCTCGGATGCGGTCGATATCCGGAAGGTCGCGGAGGATCAGGTCCCCAAGCGCGACATGCTGCTTGACGATCTCGCGCTCCTCGTCGGTCAGCTTGCCTGGCTTTCGCAGGATGGCGTCGGGGATGCCGATCTTGCCGATGTCGTGGAGCAGACCGGCCGCGTGGAGAGCGGTTCGCATCTCGTGGTCGAGCCCGAGCTCGCCCGCTAGGAAGTCCGCGTACCGGGCGACGTCCTCGGAGTGGCGGCGCGTGTAGCGGTCCTTCGTGTCGACTGCGTAGACCAGACCTTGCAGGACATCGAACGTGCTCGCGTACGCGAGCGTCGGCGGCTTCCCGTCGGCGATCCGGATGAGGTCCCCGCCGCTCGCCTTGGCCTCGTCCAGCGTGATCGCGGCAATCGAAAGGAGCGTGGTCACGGACGTCCCGTTCTCCGGATACCGACATATGCTGGCGCTCACCGTCACCGGCAGCCGTTCCGAGGCTTCGAAGCGCAAAGTGATCTCTGCGAGAGCGCCTCGCACTCGCGCGAGCGCGCCCTCGAGCGCGGCGTTGTCGGTCGGGGAGATGACCAGGAATTCATCTGGTCCGTACCGACCCCAGATGCACGTCTGTGGAAGGTGGGAGCGGAGCAGCCCCGCCACCTCGAGTAGCGCCCGATCGGCGGCGTCATGGCCGTAGGTGTCGTTCAGCAGCCCGAAGTTATCGATGTCGATGAGCCCCACCTCGACCGCGCCACTCGCCGCCTTCGCCGCGTCGACGCTGAGCGTCAGGGCGTCGACGAGACTGCCGTGGTTCATCGAATCGGTCAGCGGGTCTCGGCGTGTCGCCTCGAGCAGCTGGACCGACTGCCGGCTCAGCCGCTGCTGGGCGGCGCGAAAGATGAGCACGAGAAGAACGGCGCTGACGAGCGCGGCGGCAAGGGTGATCGCGACGACACGCAGACGCTGGTCCTCGAGCCTCGCGAGGATCGGCGTGGCGTCGCGCCAGACGACCGCGATCGCCGCGACGTTGGTCCCATCGAGGATCGGCAGGTACTCGAGGATCACGTCGTCGGTCCCGAGTGGCGCGAACGCGCCCGCGCTCGCGGCGGGCGTGATGAGGACGTCCGGTGCATGGTCCCGCAGGGAACGCGCGAATCCGTCCACCACCGGCATGGTCTGTTCGCGCGACACGCTCACATCACTCGCGAGGACCGACCCGTCGGGAGCCACGAGTGCGACATGCAGGATCTCTCCGTCCGCGAGGATCCTGGTGAGGCCGCGATCGAGGATCTCGCGGCGCGCAGCCGTCGGACCGCCGGGAGAGAGGTCGGCGATGGTGAGGTTGCCGTCGACGAAGCTCCGGACAGCGGTTGCGTCGACGCTCACCGTCGCATTTAGCAAAGTTGACGACGCGTCCGCTGTCACGAGCAAGGCCTGCCCACTCGCCGTGGCGCCGACGATTACGAGGAAGGCGCCGAAGACGAGCAGCAGCAGCACGGGACGAACCGCGCGTCGATGTCGCTGAGCGCCGATCCCTGGCCTCCCCTGAGAATCGTGCCGGTCAGCGTAGGTAACGAGCAGGCTGGCTCGGCTCCCCCGTTCGGGGGTGATCTCAGCGGCCCTGGCTGTCTTCTCGGAGAACGGGCCGGCTGCGCCGTGGTTCACCGCTTGTTGGTCCCGGAGAAAGAAGAGGGCCGCCTTTCGGCGGCCCTCTACATCAACCCGTCGTCGTGTTGCTAGTCCTCGGTCTTCGTCAGATCCGCCGCGGTCGGTTCGGCGATCTCCTCGAGAGCCTCGCCGGTCTCGGCCTCGTCATCGTCGTCGTCGTCAAGGTCCTCGAGCGAAAGCTCCTCCGGTGGTAGCACCGGGATCGCCTCTTCCTCTTCGGCGCCGAAGAGCCCCGCAAGAGCCCGGGCCTTGGGCATCCAGTCGAGCTGGTCACGCCGCGATGCGAGACCGGTGCCTGCCGGGATGAGCTTGCCGATGATGACGTTCTCCTTGAGACCAAGGAGCCGGTCCTTCTGTCCCATGACCGCGGCCTCGGTGAGGACCCGGGTCGTCTCCTGGAAGGACGCAGCCGCGAGGAAGCTCGATGTCGAGAGCGACGCCTTCGTGACGCCGAGCAGGACCGTCTGAGCCGTCGCGGGCTCGCCGCCCGCGGCGATCGTGCGCGCGTTGATGTCCTCGAACTCGAACCGGTCGAAAAGCTCCATCGGAAGAAGCTCGGTGTCGCCGGCCTCCTCGATGCGGACCTTGCGGAGCATCTGGCGGACGATGATCTCGATGTGCTTGTCGTTGATCGTCACACCCTGAGACCGGTAGACCTTCTGGACCTCGTTGACCATGTAGCGGTGGACCGCCTCGCGGCCTGAGATCCGCAGGATGTCCTGGGGGTTCGCCGAGCCGTCGGTGAGGAAGTCGCCTGCCGCGACCTCCTGCCCTTCGTCGACGATGAGCCGAGCGGTGTGCTCGACCTCGTAGATCCGCTCTTCGACTTCCTTCATGGCGATCGTGATCCGCGAACCGTGCACGCTCACCTTGCCTGAGACCGGAGCGGGCATGTCGGTCTTGCCCTTGGTGCGGCGCTCGGGCTTGGCGATGGGCTGACCAGCGGTCACGTCGGCGCCGTCCTCGATGGCGAGGACGTAGCCCGAAGGAACGGAGATAGGCACGGTGTAGTCCTGAGAGTTGCGGACGACGATCTTTCGGGATCCGTCTGGATCGCGAACGATCTCCGCGATGCCGTCGATCTCGCAAACGACTGCGACACCCTTGGGCACGCGCGCCTCGAAGAGCTCCTCGACGCGCGGGAGACCCATGGT
>DATLPP010000128.1:0-10030 GCA_035535615.1 Candidatus Udaeobacter sp. | reverse complement strand
GGCGACCGGCTCTATGTCGAGCTCTCGGACCATCTCGATCCCGACGGGCCCGCGCTCTGCGACACCCTCGCCTCGCTCGCCGGCGAGATGGGCCTCGGCTGCGTCGTCACGAACAACGTCCACTACGCGCGCCCCGAGGGGCGTCGTCTCCACGACGTGCTCCGCTGCATCGACCTCGGGGTCACGCTCGACGAAGCCGGGAACCGCCTCAAACCGAACGGCGAGTACTGGCTCAAAGGCGAGGCCCTGCTGCGCCAGCGGCTCGGTCGCTTCGACGAGGCGTTCCGCAACGCGCGCGAGATCGCCGACGCCTGCGTGCTTGACCTTCTCTATGACACGAACACTCCGCGCGCGGAGGCCTCGTTCGTCGGCAAAGATCGCCTTCCCGGTTTTCCCGTGCCCGAGGGCCACACCGCGTTCTCCTTCCTCTACGCGCTGTGCGGCGAGGGCGCGAAGATCAAATACCCGCGGATCACGCGCGATGTCGCCAAACAGCTCGCGCACGAGCTCGACGTGATCGACCGCTGCGGCCTCGCGGAGTTCTTCCTCATCAACTGGGACATCGTCCGCTTCTGCAAGGAGCACCGGATCCCGGCGCAGGGCAGGGGATCGGCCGCGGATTCGATCGTCGCCTACGTCCTCGATATCACGAAGGTCGATCCGATCCAGCACGACCTCCTCTTCGAGCGTTTTCTCACCGAGGACTCGCGGACGATGCCGGACATCGACCTCGACATCGCGACGAACGATCGCGAGGAGGTCATCCAGTACGTCTACAAGAAGTACGGCGAGCGCTATGCGGCGATGGTCTGCAACGTCGTCACGTATCGCGCGCGGTCGGCATCACGAGAGGTCGCGAAGGCGCTGGGATTCCGCCTTGAGACGATCGATCGAATGGCGAAGTCGATCGATCAGTACCATGTCGATCCGCGCGAGATGCCGACGTCGGCGCAGCACCCCGCGTATCACCACACCGATCGCGCGTCGGAGCACGGCTGGGAAGAGCCGCGCGCCATGCCGGACACGCTCGCGGATCTGCTCGAGATCTTCGACGAGAAGGAACGCGCGCGCTTCCCCCTCTTCCGCGAGCTCACGCTCGCGATCGCCGATTTCCCGCGACACCTTTCGATCCACAACGGCGGGATGCTCATCACCGCGCTGCCGCTCGTCGACACGGTCCCGATCGAGCGCGCGACGATGCCCGACCGCAACGTCGTCCAGTTCGACAAGCGGGATGTCGAGGACCTCGGCCTCGTGAAGATGGACCTGCTCGGCCTGCGGACCCTGTCGCTGGTGAAGGACGCGGTCGCCGACATCGAGGCGCGCCACGGCGAGTTCCTCGAGCTCGGGTCGTTGCCGCTCGACGACCCTGCGGTCTACGACCTGATCTGCGAGGTCGACACGATCGGCCTCTTCCAGGTCGAGAGCCGCGCGCAGGCGCAGGCTCTGCCGCGCGTGCGTCCGCGGAACTTCGCGGACATCGTCGTCGAGGTCGCGATCATCCGGCCCGGCCCTCTGCAGGGGAATATGGTCAACCCCTACATCCGCCGCCGCCAGGGCCGCGAGCCGGTGCAGTACGCGCATCCCCTGCTCGAGCCGATCCTCAAAGAGACGCTCGGCGTGATCCTCTTCCAGGAGCAGATCCTTCGCGTCGCTATCGCCGCCGCGGGGTTCTCGCCCTCCGCCGCCGACATGCTCCGTCGTGCGATGAGCCGCGCCCGCAGCTCGGCCGACATGGAGAAGCTGCGCGAGCCGTTCGTCAGCGGTGCGCGCGCGAAGGGTGTCGACGACGTGACCGCGAACGAGATCTTCCGCCAGATCGCGGCATTCGCCGAGTTCGGATTCTGCAAGAGCCACGCGGCGGCCTTCGCGCTCACCGCGTATCACACCGCTCATCTGAAGCTCTACTACCCCGCCGAGTTCTACGTCGGGCTCTTCAACAACCAGCCCATGGGCTTCTACTCGCCGGCCGTCATCGCCGGCGACGCCAAGCGCCATGGCGTCGCGATTCTTCCCGTCGACGTTAATGCGTCCGGCTCGAAGGCGTTATGCGAGGCCGCCGGTCCGAGTCCCCTCGCTATCGCCGCCTCGTCATCCGGGCGTGACACACGCCCGGATGACTCAGAGCCACGCTCGGGGACTCGGCCCACCGGCCTCTCCACTACCACCGGCAGGCCGCAAGACTTCTCCGTGACGATCGCTGCCCATCGCAAATGCCGCACGCATGACGTCCGTCTCGGATTTGGGAGTGTCAAAGGATTGGGCGAGCAAGAAGCTCAAGCTGTTGTTCGTGAGCGTGAACTCGGCGGGCCGTTCAAATCATTCGATGAGTTCGCGACACGCGTCGGCTTGAAGGAGGAGGCGCTCCGGAATCTCGCGCTTGTCGGGGCGTTCGATTCATTCGGCGAGCCGCGGCGCGCTTTGCTGTGGCGCGCACGCGACGCGCACCGCACGTCACCATCGTTCATACGGCGGGCTCTGTCGCTGCCCACCACCGCGGCGCCGACGCTGCCGCAGCTCGGCGAGCAGGAGCGGACCGCGCTCGACTACCGGATCACCGGCATCCCGACGGGGCCGCAGATCATGAGCTTCTATCGAGAGGACCTAGCGCGACGTGGCGTGCTTCGCGCATGCGATCTCGAGAGTCGTCGTCACGGGAGCTACGTGCTGATCGCGGGTGCCGTCGTTGTGAAGCAGCATCCCGAAACGGCGAAGGGCCACGTGTTCCTTTCACTCGAGGACGAGACAGGGATCTCGAACATCATCATTCGTCCCGCGACGTACCGAAAATACAAGCGTGTCCTCGACAGCGACGCAGCGGTCGTCGTCGGAGGAACGCTTCAGACGGTGGACGGCGTGATCTCGGTGACGGCGCAACGCCTGGATGCCCTTCAGCTATTCGCGAAGATCGCCGCACGCGAGTGGCAATGACCTCAGAACCGGATGCGTACTTTTTGGCCGAGTACGTTTGCCTTTAGGTTCACTCGCCGTCTCGGCAGCTGAACCCGATCAGGCATCCGCTCCACGCGTTCGGTGTGCCGCTTCGTGAACTCGTAACTGATCCTGAGGTACTCGAGGATGACCTCGAGCTCCTTCTCGGTGCGCTCTTCGAGCAGGGCGGTGCCCTCCCTCGCGATCGGATCGTAGAAGGGAGCGCAGGCCTTCAGTGCGGCCGGCGTGATCTCGACGAGCACGCGGCGTCGATCCTCCGGATCCGCGAGTCGCCGCACGCTGCCTCGTTCGACCAGTCGATCAATGAGGCGGGTCACCGCACCACTCGTCAGGCCGGTTCTCTTTGCGAGGTCCCCCGCTGACAGCGGACCGCGGGCGACCAGCGTCCCAAGGACTTCGAGCTCGTTCGACGTGACGTCGAGGCGTTCGGCGATCGCGTTGGACAAGAACGCGTTCTGAGTCTGCTCGTCCTGGATCGCGACGACGATGTCCTTGATGAGCTCGGACCTGCGCGTGGATGCCACTGTTCTAACGACCTCTCTGCATCGTATGATACGGTCATTATCTGCACAGTGCAGATAATGCGTGTTGCAAGCGCTGTCATCAGTATCGCACGGAGGTAGCCGAAGTGGACGCCGCGATCCGAAAGACAAATCCGTGGGCCGTTCTCGCAGTCTTCGCTCTGGGTACGTTCCTCACGCTCCTCGACCTGACGATCGTGAATATCGCCATCCCGAGCATCGTGGACGACATCCACGCCCCGCTCGATGGGATCCTCTGGATGCTCAACGCGTACAGCCTCGTTTACGCGGTCCTCCTGATCACGTCGGGCCGACTCGGCGACATCTTCGGTCCGCGGCAGCTGTTCGCGGCGGGGGTCGCCATCTTCACGATCGCGTCGGCGCTCTCGGGTCTCTCACAGGACGCGACCCAGCTTGTCCTGTCGCGCGCCGGGCAGGGTCTCGGCGCCGCGCTCCTCGCGCCCCAAGGCCTCCCGATGATCACCAGCCTCTTCCCGCCCGACAAACGCGGCGGGGTCTTCGCGATCTTCGGGATGCTCGCCGGCCTCGCCGTCGTCCTCGGCCCGACTCTCGGGGGCCTCATCGTCTCGAACTGGGGCTGGCGCTGGATCTTCTACGTGAACGTTCCGGTCGGCGCGCTCATCCTCCTGCTGACCGCACGGCTGATCCCCGACCTGCGCCCCGGCCGCCCGCACCGCCTCGACCTCGTCGGTGTCGCTCTCGCCACCATCGGGCTTTTCGCGGTCGTCTTCGGGCTCATCGAAGGCCAACGCTATGAGTGGGGAACCATCTCCGGCGTCATCTCGATCCCGCTCGTGATCGCAGGCGGTCTCGCCCTCATTGCGATCTTCCTCGTGCAGCAGGCCCGCGCTCAGGGTCACGAGCCGCTCCTGCCGTTCGAAGTCTTCGCGGACCGCAACTTCGCACTGATGGCCTTCGTCCTCATGGCGATGGGCTTCGCAATCGTCGGCGTGTTCCTGCCGCTGACCATCTATTACCAATCCGTGCTCGGGCTCGACGCGTTCTCCGCCGGACTCACGATCGCACCGCAGCCTGTGGCGATGATGCTTGCGTCCGGGCCCGTGGCGGCGCTCATCCAGAAGGGTTATGGGAAACGCATCCTCTTCGTCGGCCTCTTGCTGTTCGTCGCGGGCCAGGGCTACGTCGCCTACACCGTGAGCGCCGACGGCGACCGCTGGGCCCTCCTCCCCGGACTCATCGTCGCCGGGCTTGGCATGGCCGGCGTGTGGACACCGCTGTACGACCTCGGCACGCGGACTCTCCAGCCTCGGCTGGCGGGAGCGGCGTCGGGCGTCTTCAGTACGATCCAGGAGCTCGGCGCGGTCCTCGCGACCGCGGTCGTAGGCGCGGTGCTCCAAAACCAGCTCGCCACCGCGCTCCGTAGCGAGGCGACCACGTATTCGTCACAGCTGCCAGAACCGATCCGCGCGCCGTTCGTCGATGGGTTCGGCAACGCCGCGAAGCAAGGCTTCGAGGTCGGCGCCGGCCAGAACGGCACCGCGCTCCAACTCCCGGCCGGCATCCCCGCCGATCTGGCCGCGCAGATCGCGCAGATCGCGCACGCGGTCTTCACGCACGCGTTCGTCGACGCAATGCGACCGGCGATGGCGATCGCGCTCGTCGTCGTCTTCATCGGCGCCCTCGTCACGCTCCGCGCCCGACAGCCGAAGGCCGCCGAATCGCTGGTCATGAAGGCCGTCGCGTGAGGAGGGCACTGAGTCTCGGTGCCATCGCGGGTCCCATCCTCTTCACGGCGGGGTGGGCGATCCTCGGGCTCGTGAGTCCCGGCTACACCATCTGGGACCTCCACGTCGCGCCCTACTCCGCGGTCAGCCAACCGATCAGCGGGCTCGGACTCGGCGTGACCGGACCGTTCATGAACGCGACGTTCGTGCTCTCCGGTCTGCTCCTCCTCGCGGGCATTGTCGGAATCGTCGCGAGCATCCCGGAGCTCGGCGCGCGAGCTCGTTGGGGCAGCGCGGCGCTGCTCGCGCTGTCGCCCCTCGGCTGCATGGCCGATGGGATCTTCACCCTCGAATCGTTCTTTCCGCACTTCCTCGCGTATCTCGTCGCGGTCGGCAGCACGGTCGTGAGCTTCTTCGTATTCGGCCTTCTCATTCGTCGACTCCCGCGGTGGCGCGGCATGGGCAACGCGCTGCTTGTCGCGAGCCCGCTCACCCTCGTCCTTCTTGTCGTAGCTCAGGTGACGTTCGATCCGACCGCGGCCGGCGCGAATATGGGCATCGCCGGACTCACGGAGCGCATCGTCGTGACGGAAGTGTTCGGTTGGTTCGTCGCGTTGGGGTATAGCGCGCTGGGATTCTCGGATGCGGCGGATTCAGAATCGTTGCGGGCGGCTGCGTAGCGTCCGAAGGATCGTCGCCAAACTCTGCTGAGCGGATCCAATCCCGATCCTCACGACCTTTCGCTGGTGACGCTCGGCGCCGGCCGCGACGCGCGCTCGCGTCCACTTCGTCCACGGCTCATCCAGGAGATCGGGCTCTTCCGCGTACCGACCATGAACCGAGCGTAGGAATCCGTAGAGCCGACCGTACCCGGGATAACGGTTGTTGCCACGAAGGTCCGCAATGACATGTCGGCGGATCATCCGCGATGCGGCGACGATGAACGGCACGTCACACCAGACGATCAGATCACTGACCTCCGCGAAAGCGTCCAGGAACGGCGGCTCGGCTCCCTCGATCACCCAGCTAGCTCGGGCGACGTAGCCGGCGACCAGGCCTTTCCGGAATTCGCGCGTCGCCTCCGCGATGCCACCGTCAGGATCGCGAGCGAATAGCTGGCCCCACATCTCATCGAGCTGAAGGAGCGGGAGACCGAGCCGCCGACTGAGCGAGAGTCCCAAGCTCGTTTTTCCCGAGCCGGGGCCTCCGACGATGTAGATGCGCATTCCTTGCGAATTCTGTGACCATCCGGTTCGAAGGCTTCCCGATCTCCCGGTAGAGTCCTCCGCGATACCGGTGGGTCATCCGCGTTGTGTCCAGAGGTCGTAATGCCCGGCAAGGCGGACGATGTGAATCTTGTCGAGCGGATCGCGGGCGGCGACGCCGATGCGCTCGGCGAGCTCTACGACCGCTACGGCCGGCTGGCCTTTGGGGTGCTCTATCGAATGCTCCCTAGCCCCGAGGCTGCCGAAGAGGTGACTCAGGATGCGTTCCACTCGATCTGGCGGCAAGCTCGGTCGTTCCGGACGGAACGCGGGTCGGTACGCACGTGGCTTCTCGCGATCTGCCGGAACGCGGCGATCGACTGGCGCCGCACGCGCGGCAAGCGCCTCGAGCGCGAGGTGACAATGGAGGCGGCCGCGGAACTCTTGTCCGACTCCAAGGTCGACGAGCGCGTCGTCGATAGACTCCGCGCCGAGCACGTGCGTGCGGTCGTCGGCCGGCTACCGCGCGAGCAACGCGAGGTCCTCGCGCTCGCGTTCTGGGGTGGCTACTCGCAGAGCGAAATCGCGGCGCGGACGGACACGCCGCTCGGGACCGTAAAGAGTCGCGTGCGTCTCGCGATGAACAAGCTTCGCGAGAGCCTTCAGGACGAACGATGAGCCAAGACCGTCACCCGACCGAAGATCTCCCTGCATACGCGCTCGGCGCGCTCGATAAAGACGAGCACGACGTGGTTGCCCTGCACGTCGAAACGTGCGCCACGTGCGCACATGACCTCGCACAGTTCGAAGAGGCACTGTTCGAGGCCGCGGCTGTGGGTGCGGTAAACGTTGACCCGCCGGCTAATCAGCGGACGCGCATCGTGCTGCGTCATCGCGGCGCACGAGTTCCGAGGGGGACGAGCTGGGGCGACCGCATCCTCGACGTCCTCTCCGCACCGGTGCCCGCAAGTATCCCGGTGGCTCTGGCACTCCTCCTTGCGCTGGCTCTCGGGGTCGTCGGCGTGGGTCGACAGCAAGCCGACACCTATGTACGCGCCCTCGCGGGAGTCGCCGACGGCCGAGTGGTCGCGCTCGCGCCAACGGGCGTAAATCCGGACGCGCGCGCGGCGGTCGTCATACCCACTCAGGGGTCGGCATACCTGATCGTGCGTCTTCCGGCCCCCCCAACTGGAAAAGCGTGGGAAGCATGGGTGCTGAAGACCGGAGCATCGGGGCAAGTCGCCGTTCCGGCCGGCACGGCCGAGCGTGGAGACCTGTTCACGTTGTCGCTCAGTGCGCCACTTGGCGCAGGCGACGGCGTTGCGATCACGCTGGAGCCCGCGGCGGGATCGGCCCAGCCCACGACGCAGCCGGTGCTTCTCGTCGCAAGGACCTGATCCCGTTCGACGCACGATCGGTGCAGACCTGCGACATCTTTGACGGGTTCTCGATACGAACCGTTACTTGCCGCGGCATCGGCCGAGCAGGAGACTGCCAGAGACACAAGCGAACAAGCAGCCTCTCTTTTGATCGCGACCGGGCGGACGCAGGATGGGGGATTCGTGGACAGTCACACTCAGAGACGAGCAGAAGATCTGCTCGACTCCATATTCAAGGTCGCCACCGAGCTCGTCCGCGGTGAGCGTGCGTCTCTGCTCCTGCGCGAGGACAACTCCACCGACTTCGTGATCGCCCGCGCGGTCGGACTCGCCGATGACGTCATGCGGCGCGTGCGGGTCAAGACGGGCGAGGGCGTGGTGGGTCTCGTCGCACAGTCGAGGCGCCCGCTGCTCGTGCGTCACATGTCGAGCGCGCCGATACAGTCGGGTGAGGGCACGTACCGCTCCGACTCGTTCGTGAGCGTGCCCATTCTCGTGGGCGACGATTCGCGCGGCGTCCTCAGCGTGACCGATCGACACGACGGCCAGCCCTTTGACGACGCGGATCTGGAGACGCTTGAGCTTCTCGCCGGCCACATCGGACAGGTCCTCGTGATGCAGGAGCAGGGCGAAGCGCTTCAGCGCCTCGCCGAGACCGACCCGCTCACCTGGCTCTTCAACCGCCGCCACTTCGACCGACGTCTCGAGGCCGAGACGAATCGCGCGTTGCGCGCTGAGCATCTCCTCGCGCTCCTCATGCTCGATGTGGACCGCTTCAAGCTCTACAACGATCGATACGGCCACGCCGTCGGAGATGAAGTGCTGAAGGCGGTCGCGGCGGCGGTGAAGCAGGCCGTGCGCATGTACGACGTGCCGACGCGCTACGGCGGTGACGAGTTCGCGATCATCCTGCCGGACGCGGACACCGAAGCGGCGACGAGAGTCGCGACGCGAATACTCGAAAAGGCGGCGGAGGCCATGCTGCCTCCCGAGCTTGTGGCCGCGCGGGAGCGTCTGCAGCTGTCGATCGGGATCGCGACGTTCCCTCGGCCCGCCGGCGACGCGGCGTCGCTTGTCGAATCGGCGGACGCCGCGATGTACCGCGCGAAGCAATCGGGTGGCGGCATCCGCGTGTGGGAGCACTCGCTCGGCGAAGGACCGCGCGGTGCGATCCGCTCGCGCGCGATGAGCCTTCCAGCCGCGCCGTATCTCGCGGACCCGGCGCGGCTCGCGACCGCGGAGCTCCAGAAGCATCTCCCGCACGCGCTGGCGTCGGAATGGAACGCGGTGGTCGTCGGACACGAGGGTCAGGTCCTGACGGTGGCGCTGCCGCAGCCGAACCCCGCCGCGGTGGACTCGATCTCGAAGGCGACGGGCTTCGCGGTTTATCCGGTCTTCAGCAATGCCGCGGATCTCGAAGCGACGCGCCGCCGGCTCACCACGAGCAACGGCGGCAAGTGATTAGCGGGGACGCGCCTCTTCGCGAGTGACGCCGCCCTCGGCGCCGCGGAACAGGTAGCCGACCCCGGGCACGGTCTGGATCACATCGCGCGGTTTACCATCCGCACCGAGCTTCCGCCGAAGGCGGCTCACGTTCAGCTTCACGAGGTCTCCGCCGACGTCCGCGTCGTATCCCCACACGCCCTCGAGGATCTCCTCCTGCGTGAGGACGCGGCCGGGGTTCGCCATGAAATGCCGCAGGAGCTTGAACTCGGTCGGCGAGAGGTGCACGGGTACGCCGTCCGCGCGGACCTGGTGTGTCGCCTCGTCGAGGATGAGGTCGCCGGTCTTGTAGATGGCCGGCGCGGGACGGCCACGCGTGCGGACCGAGCGGCGCAGGATCGCCTTCACGCGGGCGACGAGCTCCTTCGGCCGGAACGGTTTGGTGATGTAGTCGTCGGCGCCGAGCTGCAGGCCGCGAAGGATGTCGCTCTCGTCCTGGCGGGCGGAGAGAAGGAGCACGGCGACGTGCTCGTCGACGTGCCGGATGCGCTCCAGGACGACGAAACCAGCAAGCTTCGGGAGGTTGATGTCGAGGATGACGAGGTCGGGCTTTTCGCGACCGACGGCCTCGACCGCGGACTCTCCGTCGTAGGCGCGGGACACGTCGTATCCCTCACGACGAAGCGCGTACTCGAGAAGCTCCACGAGGTCGCGGTCGTCGTCAACGACTAGAAGCTTTATTAGTCCTCTGCCTCCTCAGCCAAGTGGCGAGCCTTCGGGAGTGTGAAGTGTACCGAGGTTCCGCGTCCAGGGGTGCTCTCGAT
>DATLPP010000127.1:0-7013 GCA_035535615.1 Candidatus Udaeobacter sp. | reverse complement strand
CGCGGGCATCGCGGCCACGGACGGCCGCGACATGCGGATCGTCCGGCGCATGGGACTCGTCGGCCAGGTGTTCAGCGAGCCCGACCTCGGAGTGCTCGGGGGCCGCGCGGCGATCGGCCACACGCGGTACTCGACCACCGGCAGCTCCCGGATCCAGAACGCGCAGCCGATGGTCGTGCGCGTCGAGGGGCTTGGCGAGCTCGCGATCAGCCACAACGGCAACTGCATCAACGCGCGTGACCTACGCGAGGATCTCGCGCGCGAGGGCGTGCAGTTCACCACCTCGAGCGACACCGAGGTCATCGCACAGACCATCGCGCACGAGGACGGCGCGACCTGGGACGAGCGCCTCACGCGCGGCCTGCCGAAGCTCCAGGGCGCCTGGTCGCTCGTGATGCTCACGCCGTCCGCGGTCTATGCGGTTCGCGATCCGCTCGGCGTGCGGCCGCTCTGCCTCGGACGGAAAGGCGACACGTGGCTCGTGGCGAGCGAGACGTGCGCGCTCGAGACGGTCGGCGCGCGATTTATCCGCGACGTCGCGCCGGGCGAGGTCCTGCGTATCGACGATCGCGGCCCGGTGACGGTCGCCGACTTCGCGGCGGGCCGCCGTGGACTCTGCGTGTTCGAGCACGTCTATCTCGCATCCGTCGCGAGCGATCTCGAAGGGGTCTCCGTCTACGCGACGCGCGAGCGTATGGGCGAGACCCTCGCCGACGAGCACCCCGTCGCGGCCGACGTCGTCATTCCGGTGCCCGATAGCGCAATACCTGCCGCGGTCGGTTACGCGCGCCGGAGCGGCATTCCGTTCCGCGAAGGGCTCATCAAGAATCGCTACATCGGTCGCACGTTCATCCAGCCGTCGCCCGAGCTTCGGCGTCAGGGAGTCGCGCTGAAGTACAACGCGCTCCACGACGTCCTCCACGGCAAGCGTGTGGTGGTCGTCGACGATTCGATCGTGCGCGGGTCGACGAGCGGTCCGATCGTCGAGCTCCTACGTGCGCATGGCGCGAGCGAGGTGCACATGCGCATCTGCTCGCCGCCGATCCGCCACCAGTGCTTCTTCGGCGTGGACATGGCGCGACGCGACGATCTCATCGCGTCGAGCAAGGACATCGAGCAGATCCGCAAGCACATCGGGGCGGATTCGCTCGGCTACCTTTCGCTCGACGGCATGGTGACCGCGACGGGGGGCAGCACGGGCGACCTCTGCACCGCGTGCTTCACGGGCGACTATCTCGTGCCGGTGCAGCTCGAGCTCGCGAAGGACTCGCTCGAGGCCGAGCCGGTGAAGGCGTGAGCCTGACCTATCGCGACGCCGGCGTGAACGTCGCACGCGCCGAGGACGCGCTCGCCCGCGTGAAGGACCGGATCGCACGCACGAGGCGGCCCGAGGTCATAGGCGACGTGGGCCAGTTCGGCGGACTCTTCGCGTCGCCCGGTGCCGACAAGGTCCTCGTTGCGACCACCGACGGTGTCGGCACGAAGCTCGAGCTCGCGCGCCTTCTCGACCGCCACGAGGTCGTCGGCGCGGATCTCGTTCACCACTGCGTCAACGACGCCCTCGCGATGGGCGCCGAGCCGCTCTTCTTCCTCGACTACTTCGCGACCTCGAAGATCGATCCACAGGTGTTCGCCCGCGTCGTCGGAGCGATGGCCGACGCGTGCGCGCGGTTCGGCACCGCGCTCCTCGGCGGCGAGACGGCGGAGATGCCGGGCATGTACGCCGCCGACACCTACGACCTCGCCGGGTTCTTGGTCGGCGTCGTCGATCGCGAGAAGATCCTGGGACCGCAGCGCGTTCGGGAAGGCGACGCGCTCGTCGGTATTCCTTCGACCGGCCTGCATACGAACGGGTATTCCCTCGCGCGGGAGATCTGCGCGCGCCGCGCGATGCACGAACGGAGCGCATCGTTGCGCGACGTGCTCCTTGCGCCACGCGAGGAGCTCAGCGGGGCGACGCTCGGTGCGGCGCTGCTCGCGATCCATCGGCCGTACCTTGCGGAGTTCCGCGCGCTGCGCGGCGTCGCGGAGCTCCACTCGATCGCTCACCTCACCGGTGGTGGGTGGGAAGGAAATATTCCGCGCGCGTTGCCCGCCGGCATGGCGGCGCGGATCGACCGCGAGTCCTGGGAGGTGCCGTCGCTCTTCACGCTCCTCGCGAGGCTCGGCGATCTCGAAGTGATCGAGCAGTTCGACACATGGAACATGGGGATCGGCCTCGTCGTCGCAATCGCGGCGGACGCCCTCGAAACGGCCCTCGCGGCCGTGCCCGGCGCCGTCGCGCTCGGAACGGTCGTCCCACATTCAGCTGGTCGGAGGGTGATCTTCGGATGACATTGCCGGTCGCGGTCCTCGTATCGGGGCGCGGGTCGAATCTTCAGGCGATCCTCGACGCGTGCGCTTCAGGCGAGCTCGATGCCCGTGTGGCGATCGTCGTTTCCAACCACGCCGGCGTTCCCGCGTTGCAGCGGGCGGCGCTCGCCGGCGTGCCGAGCGCCGTCTTCACGCTCCGCACGTACTCGGACCGCACAGCCGCGCATTCGGCGATGGCCGCCGCGATCGCCGGCGTCGGTGCCGAGCTGGTGGTGCTCGCGGGCTTCGACCACATCCTTGCGCCGATCTTCTTCGTACGACTCGCCGGCGTTCCGGTGATCAACCTGCACCCCGCGCTCCTGCCGCTGTTCGGCGGCCGGGGCATGCACGGCGATAAGGTCCACGAGGCTGTGCTCGCGTCCGGAGCGACAGAATCCGGATGCACCGTGCACCGCGTTCATCCGGAGACCGTCGATCTTGGCGAAGTCGTGGTGCAGCGTCGCGTACCGGTGGAGCCGGGCGATACGGCCGCGACCCTCGCGGCGCGCGTACTGGAGCAGGAACACGGCGCGATCGTCGATGCGATACGGAGATTCGTGCCGACGGCGGTGAGCCGCTAGCTAGCGGCTCACCACTCGCAGCAGCAATGCGATCGCGTCAGACCAGGCTGTGCCGAAGATCCGTCCGGCCGATGCCGCGAGCACCGGATCGCTGGCCACGGCAACGATCACGAAGATGAGCGTCGCCATAAGAACGACCGAGAACATGTTCGTGGGCCGAGTGCTTCGTTCGAGAGTTGGTCCTGAATGGACCGCTGCGTTCACCCCGTATGCGTAGCCACGTCGCAAGTTCTGTCCTGCGCTCATAGCCGCTTCCTCTCCAGCCCCTCCGGCTCGTGCCGGCCTCACACCCGAAGACGATTGAGCGCTCGTCCGCTCGGTTCCGCAATGGACCGCGCCAGCCGATTAGTCCTGGTACTTGGGGTCAGGCGTCGTATGCGGTCCTGATCTTCGTCGCGATCTCTGCCATCTCCGCAAGTGGGCTGTCGCCTTCGGCGTCAAGGGCTGGTCTGCGAGTCATGGGGTCTGCGCACGATTCCCAGCTCGAGCGCGAGCGCGACCGCCTCGGCCCGGCTCCCGCGCCGAGCTTCAGGAAGACGCGCTCGAGGTGCCAGTTCACCGTCCGTTCGCCGATGCCGAGAGCACCGGCGATCTCCTTTGATGTCTCCCCGAGCGCCACGTGCGTAAGGACCTCGATCTCTCGCCGAGAAAGCGATGGACTCACGGCCTACTCCTGCGCCGACACCGGAAGAAATAACGGCTTCCGGTACTGCCGGTTCCGCGCCACGCCTGCCCATTACGGGCATCCATTGCGCTGACGTCGGGAAGAAAAACGTACTCGGCGAAATCAGGAGGATTGAGTGAAGACCCATCGGTCGATCACGACTGGGATCGCTCTGCTGTTCATGCTCGCTCTCACTGCTGGATCAAGCGGAGGTCAAGCCGCCGCTGCGGCCGCGACGACGTTCAGCGGCCGGGCGACCGTCATCAGCGGACAGGTCGCAGGAATTCCGATCACGCTCGTGGATACCGGTCCGGTCGACGCGGGCGGCGGCCAGCTCCACGCGAGTCTCCTCGACTACCCGATCAGCGGGTTGCCCGACGCGACCGGCGGAGCGCTGACCGCCGAGGTCCTTCATGCGACGGTCGTCGCGCATGGGAACAAGAGCAGCGCCGAAGCCGCCGTCGCCAACTTCTCGCTCGCCGCGGCCGGCCAATCGATCACGGCGGAGTTCCTGGCGGCTCGGGCGAGCGCGACGTGCAACTCAGGCACTGCGACGATCACCGAAAGCTCCGAGATCGCGGGACTTACGGTCAATGGCAAGCAGATCGTCGTAGGCAGCGAGCCCCAGACCATCGCAGTTCCCGGCGGTTCGATCGCGATCAACGAGCAGCCGGTCGCGAGCGCGTCCGGCGATAGCGGCGCGGTCACGGTGAACGCGCTGCACATCATGCTCACGGATCCTGTACTCGGGACGAAGACCGATCTCATCGTCGCATCCGCGCACGCGGACATCACCTGCGCCACGCAGCCTGGCGCTGGCGGCTGCGACAACAAGGACTTCGTGACGGGCGGTGGCTGGATCACGAGGTCGGGTGCGCGCGCGACCTTCGCGGTCGCCGGCGGACCCGGTGGCTGGGGTCACCTTCAGTACATCGACCACGGCAGCGGCTTCAAAGTGAAGGGCACCGGCGTGACCGCGTACGGACCGGGTAAGACGGGCCCGACCTCACGCCAGATCGATGGAACCGCGGATTGGACCGGCGGCAGCGGCACCTACCACGTCGAGGTGGCTGACAACGGCGAGCCGGGTCGAAGCGACACATTCCAACTCATGCTTTCGAGCGGTTACGGAGCGGCGGGCACGCTCGACGGAGGGAACATCCAGCTCCACTGCAAGTGATCGCGACCCAAAGATGGCCCCGGCACTCTGCCGGGGCCATCATCACGCGAGCTCGAACGCGGTCCTGATCTTCGTCGCGATCTCCGCCATCTCCGCGTCGGTCTCGTACTTCTTGCGCTGCCAGACGAGCCGCGTCGAGAACAATCCGTCGCCTTTGTTGCGCGGCACGACGTGAACGTGAAGATGCGGCACGCTCTGGCTCACTCGCGTGTTCGTCGCCACGAACGAGCCCTCCGCGCGAAGCGCCTTCTGCACGGCGATCGACGTTCGTCGCACGGCGCCGAAGACAGGCGCGAGCAGCCCGTCGGGCAGATCGTCGAGCGTCTCGACGTGTTGAGCGGGCATCACGAGCACGTGCCCATGGAGGAGCGGAGCTCGATCGAGGAACGCGATCACATCCGGATCGCGATACACGACGTGCGCGGGGAGCTCTCCTCTTCCGATCTGACAGAAGATGCACGTACTCCTCATCGCCCGAGTCTGCGCCAACCCATCTGCCGACCTACCATCACCGTCCCGTGAGCATCATCGAGCGACCGGAGTTCGTGCCGATGGTCGGCGACCCAGACGATCATCGCCCGAACACGAGCTGGGCGATGGTCGTCGATCCGGTCAGCGTCGACGCCCCATACGTGACGGATCTGCTTGTCGTGCTCGAGCAGATCGCGAGTGGCGACCGCATCCCGTTGCACACGCACCCGCACGATGAGGCGATCGTTATCGCGCGCGGCACGGCCGAGGTCCGGCTGGCAGACCACCTGCGCATCGTTGGCGAGAACGCCGTCGCCATGGTGCCTAAAGGCGTTGCGCACAGCATTCGTGCGGTCGACGGTGCCGTCCGCATCAACGCCTTCTTTCCCACGACGCGCATCGGTATCGCCTATCTCGAGCGCAATCCCGCTCCTGGGACCGAAGGGCAAGCGCCCGCAGCGCCCTACGAGATCGACGTCCGGAGCGCTTCCTAGTCGATCGTCGCGGCGTGCACCGATGTGACGTACGGCAGGTACTGCGCGATCCGCGACCAGCTCTCGCCCTCGTTCTTGCTGGCCCACACGTCGCCGTTCGCCGTTCCGAAATAGAGGCCCATCGGGTCGAGGCGATCGTTGTGCATCCCCTCGCGGACAGATTCCATCGGCGCGCCTTCGGGAAGGCCCTTGTCGAGCCGATCCCAGGACTTGCCTTTGTCGGTCGTGCGGTACACCCCGATCCCGAACGGCGACGCGGTGCGCTTCATGCCGTCGAGTGGGATGCAGTACGCGGTCGACCGGTCGCGAGGATGGATCGCCGCGGCGAACCCGAAGTTGGACGGGAGTCCCGGCGTGCTGAAGCGCCACGTCGTCTCGCCCGGATCGCGCCAGTACACCTCTTCGTGCACGCGCATGAAGCGAAGGCCGCTCTCCTCCGGATGGGCGAGGAGCTTGTGGATGCAGTAGAAGACATCGGGCCGTTCGCTCGGGGCACCGGTCACCTTGTTGTCCTGCACCCATGTCGTGCCGCCGTCCTCGGTGCGGTAGACGCCGCCGACGCTGATGCCCACCATCATCTTCTTCGGATCCTTGGCGTCGATCGCGATCGAGTGCAGGCCCATTCCGCCGAAGCCCGGCACCCACTTCGCGCGCGAAGGCTGGTCGTCGAGGCTCTTCACGATCGACCACGTCTCGCCGCGGTCCTCGCTCTTGAAGAGCGCGGCCGGCTCGATTCCGGCCCAGACCACGTTCGGCGTCTTCTCGTGTCCCGGCTCGATGTGCCAGGTCTTGGAGAACGTGCGGTCCGCACCTTCGGGGAATGCCGGGTTCTTCGTGGTCTTCCACGTCTTGCCCATGTCGCGGCTCACCTCGATGCGCGATCCGCCCCACGTCTGGTTCACGGCCGCGAACATCGATCCGTCCCGCGGGTCGTACGCGGCGTGGTGAATCTCGGCGGGCGCGAACTCAGGACCCTCGCACGCCCACGAGCCTCGCCCCGAATCGCCGCGCAGGACGTACAGACCCTTCTTCGTTCCAACCAGAAGCGTGACTTTCTTTGCCACCCGAGTCCTCCCTCTGTCTTAGCCGCCCGATACCGCCGGAATCACGTGAACGATGTCGCCGTCGTGGAGTGGCGCGTCCTCCCAACCAAGGAGGCGCGCGTCGTCCTGATTGATGAAAAGCGCGAGGTGCGGACGAAGTTTGCCGTGTTCGTCGCGGAGGCGCTCGGTAAGACTCGGATGCGCACGAACGAGCCCGTCCAGCGCCTC
>DATLPP010000126.1:0-4778 GCA_035535615.1 Candidatus Udaeobacter sp. | reverse complement strand
CGCGCGGCCCGAGCTCGGCTGGGCGGCGCTCGTGTTCATCGTGGTCGCGGTGGGCCTGCAGACCCTCTACTTCGCGACGCTCACGGCGGGCTACCGCGTCGGAGATCTCTCGCTCGTCTACCCGATCGCGCGCGCGAGCGGACCTCTTCTGGCGACGATCGGCGCGATCGCGATCTTCGGCGAGCACCCAACTCCGGCCGCAATCGGCGGCGCGCTCGCGATCGTCGCAGGCGCGTTCTTTCTGACCGGCGATCCGCGGGCGTTGCGTCGCGAGGGCGCGGGACGCGCGGTCGGCTTCGCCCTGGCGACCGGTGCCGTCATAGCGCTGTACACGCTCTGGGACAAGACGGCCGTCTCGGTCGTCCTCATCCCGCCGCTTCTCTATGACTGGACGACCGTTGTGGGCCAGGCGCTTGTCGTCACGCCCGTCGCGCTGCGGCGGCGCGACGCGGTCCGCGAGGCCTGGGCGCGTCACCGCGGCGCCGTGATCGGGGTGGGGGTGCTGAGCCGGCTCGCGTACATCCTCGTTCTCACCGCGCTCGTCGTCAGTCCGGTGTCGTACGTGGCGCCCGCGCGCGAGATCGGCATCCTGATCGGGGCGATCCTCGGCGCGCGTGTGCTCGCTGAAGGGCACGTCATGCGTCGCGGGATCGGTGCGGCCGCGATGGTGGTCGGGGTGGTCGCGCTCGCCTTTGGTTGATCGGTGACCGACCTTACCCGTGTGCGGTTTGCCGCTCGCACCTAGTATCCGCAGCGATGCGATTGCTCCGGCTCCTTGCGCTCGTCGCCCTGATCCTCGCCCTCACGCCCAGCCCTGCCGCCGCGGCGGACATCCGCCAGGGTCAGGACATCACCATTGGAACGTCCGAGACGATCGAAGATGACCTCTATGCCTTCGGCACGAACATCTCGATCAACGGGACGATCCACGGTGACCTGATCGCGGCGGGCAGCAACATCAGCGTCGATGGGACCGTCACGGGTGACGTGATCGCAGCGGGGAACAGCATCGCGATCCGCGGCCAGGTCGGCGGGAGTGTGCGAGCCGCGGGCAACATGATGGTGCTCGATGGAAAGGTGACGAACGATCTTCTCGCCGCGGGAAACGAGCTCACCATCCTGAGCAACGGCCGCGTGGGGCGGGACGTCGTCGTCGGTGCGACTACCGCGACGGTCACGGGACAGATCGGACGCGATCTCCAGGCGGGCGGCACGAACGTGAAGATCGACGGCGGTGTCGGTGGGAACGTCGTCGCATCGATCGAGCACCTTCAGCTCACCGACCGCGCGACCATCGGCGGCAACCTCAAGTACACGAGCAAGAACGAAGCGCAGATCGCCAACGCGTCTTCGGTGAAGGGCTCGATCGAACGGCAGACTCCCGAGCCCGGCCGCGCGCCGCTCGTCACCGGTCCGGCGGCGCTCGTCGTCGAGTGGCTCAAGGGCCTGATCGGCCTACTCATCCTTGGCATCCTCGTGGTGTTCTTCTTCCCGGGCTTCGCTCGACGCGCGGGCGAGGCGCTCGTCCACTCGCCGTGGATGACCCTGGCGATCGGCGCGCTCGTGCTCGTGGGCCTCCCGATCATCTCGGTCGTGTTCTTCGCGGTCGGCGCACTCATCGGTGGCTGGTGGATCGGATTCGTCGTGCTCTCGCTCTTCGTCGTCGTGCTCGCGCTCAGCATTCCCATCGCCGCGGTCGGCGTCGGCGGAGCGGTGCTGCGCGTCGCGCGACGCCCGGTCCCGGTATGGCTCGCGCTTCTCATTGGGCTCGTCGTCCTGCTGCTCGTCGCGCTCATTCCGATCCTGGGCGGGCTGGTCATCTTCTGCGCCCTTCTCTTCGGGATGGGCGCAACGACGGTCGCCGTCGTCGGCAACCGGCGCGCGGAGGTCGCGGCGGCTTAGACGCGGAACCGCCGCGGCCGCTAGTTGTATCTAAAGCGATGAAGATGCGGCCCAGCCGCGTGGTCGTGCTGGCGTTCGCTTTCCTGCTCGCCGCATGCAGCGCGCAGGTCGCCGCGCCGCGGCCAACCGATATACCTCTCGCGACGCCGAGCCCAACCGCCACCCCTCAGACGACGAACGCCACGAACGACGTTGTCTATCTACGGTCCGTCGGTTCCGGCGGCGTGACGAACATCCTGGCGATCGATGCGCGAACCGGCGCGACTCTTCGGACGCTCCCGGATGGCTCGCCTTCGTTCGATCACTCGACGCTCATCGCGACCGAGGAGGCGAACGGCGCCACACAGACCGTGCTGCGCCGGCTCGAGATCGCCTCAGGCCGCGAGCTCGGGTCGTTCACGCTCGATGGGACGTATCACGCAGTCTGGACCGACGGTGGCCAGACCGCCCTCTCGCGTGATGGCCATCACCTCGTCCTGTCGATCTATCCGTACCAGCAGAATGGAGACTGGGTGACCGGCTTCAGGGTCGTCGAGCCCGCTAGCGGTGCCATCCAGGCGACCCTCGACCTCAAGGGTCAGTCGACCTACGGCTTCGTCGCGATGTCGCCGGACGGCCGGTCTGTTTATCTCAATCAGTTCGGCGAAGGCGCGACGAGCCTTCGCGTGTTCGACGTTCCTTCCAGCACACTGCTCCCGGCCACCGCCATCGCCGGGGTTCGGAACCAGGGCGGCTTCCGCCCCGCTCCGGTGTTCTCCCGGGACGGCCGCTGGATGTTCAGCCTCGACGCCGGCAGTCCCGGGAACTGCACCTCCTGGGACGGTCCGAAATGCACAGCGAAGGTCGACGAGCAGCCCTACGTCTTCGCGCTCGACCTCGCCGCGCGACGCATGCAGACCGTTCCGCTGCCGATGGAGCAGAAGTCCACCGACTTCGAGAAGTACCTCCTGTGGTCGATCGCCGTCGCGCCGGACGGCGGGACGGCGTATGCGATCAATCCCGCGCTGGGTTTGATCGATGAGGTCGACGCGACGCAGATGACGCTGCGTCGGACATCGTCGATCACCGTGAGCCGCGCGGATCAGGACCCGCTCCCCACGCTCGGCAGCTTCTTCTTCCCAGTCGCGAACGCGAAGCGTTACATCACCGGTGGCGCGCTGATCTCGCCGAACGGCGATCGGATCTATGCCGCCGGGTACAAGGGCGTCGCGGTGGTGAATACGGCAGATCTGTCCTCACGCGCGGCCTGGCAAGCCGATGGCGAGTTCGACGCGCTCGCCCTCACGACCGACGGCGAGCGGCTCTATGCGGTGAGCAATGCGAACGCGAAGATCGTGATCATCGCGACGCGCGACGGCAGCAAGCTCGGTGAGCTCAAGATCCCGGCGTTCGGCCAGACGATCGTCCGCATCGACAGTGCGCGGTAAGGCCGTCACTCGATAGGATGGCCGTGGTGTCCCCACGGCCCTGATCCCCATCCCCGCGAAGCTCACGCCCCGCTCGGGTTCGTTCGCGCTCGGCGCTACGACGGCGATCGGCGCGAACGACGACCTGCGCGCGCAGGCCGAGCTGCTGCGCGATCAGCTGCGTCCCGCGACCGGTCTGCCGCTCTCGGTCGCGTCGTCCGGAAAAGGGCCGGGCATCACCCTCGCGCTCGACCCTTCGCTCGCTAGCATCGGCGATGAGGGCTATCGCCTCGCCGTCACCGCCGAAGGAGTCGCGATTCGCGCGCTCAAGCCGGCCGGCATCCTCCACGGCTCGCAAACGCTGCGGCAGCTCCTCCCGCCGGCGGTCTTCCGCCGCGCGCCGGTCGCCGGTGAATCGTGGGAGATCCCGGCAGTCGAGATCGAGGACCGGCCGCGTTTCGGCTGGCGCGGGAGCCATCTCGACGTCGGCCGGCACTTCATGCCGAAGGAGTTCATCCTCAAGCACCTCGATCTCCTCGCCTTGCACAAGCTCAACGTCTTCCATTGGCATCTCACCGAGGACCAGGGCTGGCGCATCGAGATCAAGAAGTACCCGAAGCTGACCAGCGTCGGTGGCTTCCGCAAGGACTCGATGACCGCGCCGCGGACGAAGGACCCGGCGGCCCGAAAGTTCGCGGGGAAGCCGCACGGCGGCTTCTACACCCAGGACGACGTGCGCGAGGTCGTGCGCTACGCCACCGAGCGCGGGATCACCATCCTGCCGGAGATAGAAATGCCGGGACACGCGATGGCCGCGATCGCCGCATATCCCGAGCTCGGCAACACCGGAAAGCCGATCGAGGTCCAGACGTACTGGGGCATCACCGACCACGTGCTCGGCGTCACCGATAACGTGCTGCGCTTCTTCGAAGACGTGTTCGACGAAGTCCTCGACCTCTTTCCCTCGAAGTTCATTCACGTCGGCGGCGACGAATGCCCGAAGACGGAGTGGCACAACACTCCGTCGGCACAGGAGCGCATGAAGAAAGAAGGTCTGAAGAACGAGGACGAGCTGCAGTCCTGGTTCATCCGGCATTTCGATACGTGGCTCGCCAAGAAGGGACGGCGCCTCGTCGGTTGGGACGAGATTCTCGAGGGCGGGCTCGCTCCCGGTGCGACCGTGATGAGCTGGCGCGGCGAGGAGGGCGGGATCGCCGCCGCGAAGGCCGGACATGACGTGGTCATGGCGCCGAACAAACCCACATACCTGGACTACTCGCAGACGGAGCTCCCGACGGAGCCGCCGGGGATCGGCGGCCACAACTCGATCGAGGACATCTACAAATACCAGCCGGTGCCGAAGGAGCTCTCCGCGGATGAGGCGAAGCACGTCCTCGGCGGGCAGGGACAGATCTGGACCGAGTACATGCCCGATCCGAAGCGCGTCGAGTACATGGCCTGGCCGCGCCT
>DATLPP010000125.1:0-7803 GCA_035535615.1 Candidatus Udaeobacter sp. | reverse complement strand
CCCCCGTTTTCGCGTAAGTGACCGGCGGAACGGGGCGCTCCACCAGCCACGTTGGTTCACAAAGTTTTGGTGTGGTCAGGATAACGCAGTTCGGACGCCTCGTACGAAACGCGTACAGGCTAGGCTCGGAGCCGTGCCCGTCCCCGAAAACGAGACACGCCTCGATGAAGCCGCGCTCGCTTCCCTCCTGGCCTCGGACACGGGCTGGACCCGGGACCGCGACGCCCTGACGAAGACCTTCACGTTCAAGGGCTTCAAGGGAGCCATGGCCTTCGTCAACCGGGTCGCCGAGGCCGCGAACGCGGCGAACCACCACCCGGACATCCACCTCGAGCGCTACAAGACCGTTCGAATCGTCCTGACCACCCATGTCGCGCACGGCCTTACCGACGCTGACGTCGCGCTCGCAAAGAAGATCGACGAGCTCGAGCGTGCCCCGCTGGGCTGATCTCGCCGCCGAAGAGCCCGCGCTCGCCGAAGCCGGGCGAGCCCTCATCTACCAGTTCGGCGTCGGACTCGGATATCTCGCGACGGTCCGGCACGACGGAGGTCCGCGCATCCACCCGGTGTGTCCCATCGTCGCGAACGACGGCCTCTACGTGTTTCTCATCCCGTCTCCGAAGCGCACCGATCTCTTGCGTGACCGGCGCTACGCCCTACACACGAACGGACCGGAGAAGACCGACGATGAGTTCTACGTGACCGGAGAGGCGCGCCGCGTCACCGACACGAGGGTGCGCGCAGTCGTCGCGGCGGCCTACCACATTCCCGTCCCGGACGATCACGACCTCTTCGAGCTCGAGATCGATCACGCGCTGCACGCGAAGTACAAGGGCCACGGAGACTGGCCGCCGATCTACACGCGCTGGCCACAGGCGCGCCGGCGCCGCTGAGATACATCACCGGCGACGCGGTCGGCTCAGCAAAAGGCGAAGCGCATACGAAAACGCGACGAAGACGAGCGTCGCCGCCCATCCGTAGAGCTCGATCCGGAGCGATGAACGGTCGGCACGACGCGCCACCGCCCGGGACGATACTCGCGGCGCAGGTGCGCAGAGGATGGACTCGTATCACGAGCGCCGGGGTCATCGCGGTATTCATCGCCTCGATCCCATTCGCGATCGATGACCGCGCACGCGGCGCCAGATTCGCTGCGGCGGCGCTCGGTTCGTTCCTTGTCCAACAACTCCTGATCGCACGCGCCCTCGCACATCGCGATGAGGGTGAGCCCGATGACCTCGACCCCGTCGATGCGCTGACGCTGAGCAGAGGTCTCGCCGCTTCGATCGTCGCCGCGGCCGCGATCGCGGGACCGCACGATCGGCGAAGGTACGCGACGCGGATCGCGTGGCCGCTGGCCCTGGGCGGTTCGACGCTCACAGATTGGATAGACGGCCCGCTGGCGCGCCGGCGCGGGCCAACGCGTCTCGGTCGCGTGCTCGATCTCGAGCTCGACAGCTGGCTCACGCTTGCGACGACTTTGGCGGGAACACGGCTCGGGACGCTCGACGCCATTTGTCTCGTCACGCCCTCGCTGCGCTACCTCGCGATGGCGTCGCCGATCTCGTACGAGGACGTACATGCAGTCGGGAAGAGCGACCGCGCCCGTAATCTCGGGTTTACCCAGATGGCGCTCGCGCTCGCGTCATTCGCGCCGTTCGCTGGAGGCAGGACGACGGCGATCGCGCGGATCGCGTCCGTGATGCTTGTGCCGGTACACGTCGTCGCGCTCGGCGCGGCCATCTCCCGCCCTAATCGGTCGCGGCTTCAGCCTCCGGCCTCGCGATGACCTCATCGATCACGTCGTAGCCGAACCCGCGCGCCGCGAGGAATGCGTGGATCTTTCGCTTTCGCTCGGGAGGCTCGAGCGACTCCCAGCGCCTGAGCTGGCGCGTGATCGCTCGTCGCGCGCGGTCGGTTTCGCTCTCAGCGGGCATTTCCCCGAGGGCCGCCTCGATCGTCTCCCGAGCGACGCCTTTGCTGCTGAGCTCGCTCACAAGGGCGCGGTCGCCCTTCGGCCGAAAGCGCGAACGCTGCTCGACCCAGTACTTCGCGAAGTCGAGATCGTCGACGTAGCGCTGCGCACGGAGCTTGTCGATCGCTCCGTCGATGGCTTCGTCCTCGTACCGCTTGCCGCGGAGGTGGCGGCGGATCTCGGCGACGCTGCGCGGACGGTTCCCCAGGTAAAGGACGGCGGCCTCGTACGGGCTGCCGAGCTGCTTCGCTCGGGGGCTAGCTCTCCTCACCGCTGGCGCTTTCGGTACCGGGGGCCAGGCTGCCCGCGCGAACCTTGGCGTCGATCTCCGCGGCAACGTCGGGATGCTCGCGCAGGAACTGCTTCGCGTTCTCGCGGCCCTGCCCGATGCGCGTCTTGCCGTAATTGATCCACGCGCCGGATTTGTCGAGCACGCCCATCGTGATGCCCATGTCGAGGAGCCCACCCTCGCGTGAGATGCCCTCGCTCGCGAGGATCTCGATCTCGGCGATGCGGAAGGGCGGAGCGACCTTGTTCTTGACGACCTTCACCTTCACGCGACGGCCGATGACGACATCCCCCTGCTTGATCGGCTCGATCGGGCGGATATCGATGCGCACCGATGCGTAGAACTTCAGAGCGCGCCCACCCGAGGTCGTTTCGGGGTTCCCGAACATGACGCCGATCTTCTCGCGCAGCTGGTTGATGAAGACCACCGTCGTGTTGGTCTTCGAGATGGTGCCGGTGAGCTTGCGGAGCGCCTGGCTCATGAGCCGCGCCTGCAGACCCATGAACGAGTCGCCCATCTCGCCTTCGATCTCCTCGCGCGGCACGAGCGCCGCGACCGAGTCGATGACGACGATGTCCACGGCACCCGAGCGCACGAGCGTGTCGGCGATCTCGAGCGCCTGCTGGCCGTTGTCGGGCTGCGAGATGAGCAGATCGTCGGTGCTGACACCGCAGGTGCGGGCCCACCCCGCGTCGAGCGCGTGCTCCGCGTCGATGAAGGCGGCCGTACCGCCGGCCTTCTGCGCCGAGGCGACGACGTGGAGCGCGAGGGTGGTCTTGCCGGAGGCCTCCGGGCCGTAGATCTCGACGACCCGGCCGCGCGGAAAGCCGCCGACGCCGAGGGCCATGTCTACGGCGAGCGAGCCCGTCGAGATGACGTCGATCTTCTCGCCGGAGGTCCCCCCGAGCTTCATGATCGAGCCCTTCCCGAACTGCTTTTCGATCTGCTGGATCGCCTGCTCGATCGCTCGCGATTTCTCTGTTACAGCCACCTTCTGCTCCTTAGCGCTCCCAAAAAGAGCGGCGCCGGCTTGCTTTACACCGGCGCCGCCCCGCTCGCCTCCGTTTTTTCCGGAGTGGCTCGTCACCAGTTCTCTTTTTCCTTGCGTTTCGGCTTCACGATCTCGAAGGTCATGGGCTGGACCGGTTGCGCCACGCCCTTCCGCTTCAGCTCTTTTTCGAGCTGCTCTTTGGACTTCTTTTTCTTGTTCTTGTCTTTGGCATCGCCTCGACCCGAAGGCATCGGTCCCTCCACAAACCCCGCGGGAAGCTTCGCGGGACTGATCGAGCATAGCGTGACCGGAGCGGCCAGACTGTCGAACGTGCCCGCCCGCCCACGAAGGGCCTCTGCGCGTGTCGCCACCCGCACCGGCGACAGCGGGGAGACCTCGCTCTTCGGCAAGGAACGCGTCCGCAAGACGGATCCGCGGGTCGAGGCTCTCGGTGACCTCGACGAGACGCAGGCGGTCCTCGGTCTCGCGCGCTCGCTCGCGCCGCGATCGACCCTCGGCCGCGAGCTTCTCGAGCTCCAGCGGGGTCTGTACCTGGTGATGGCCGAGGTTGCCACCCCGCGAGACGATCTCGCTCGGCTGAAGGAACGCCTCGATCGCGCGGCCGTGGCGCGGCTCGATCAGGTGCTGGAGACCCTCAAAAAGAGCACGCCGATCGAAGGACGTTTCGTGATCCCTGGCGAAAACCGCATCGCGGCCGGCCTCGATCACGCCCGCACAGTCGCTCGCCGGGCGGAGCGGCGCGTCGTCGAGTGCGTCGACGACGGGTACGTCTCGGGCGACGACCTCCTGCCCTGGCTGAACCGGCTCTCGGATGTCCTCTTCGTGCTGGCACGCACCAGCGAACGCGCGCCGCGCGCCCGGCGGTGACCTCGGACGACGGTGCGTGGCTGGACGTGGCGCCTTGGGGCATCAAGCCCAACGTGGCGCAGCGCCTTCGGGCGACGGCTCAGGAGGTCGCGCGGGAGTGGGGTGTTCCGCTTGGTGAGCGGCTCGCCGCGGGCCGGTTCTCGTACGTGGCCTTCGCTGGCGACAACGCCGTGCTCAAGGTCGTTCCGGTCGAGGACGACGAGGCCGATCACGAGGCGGACGCGCTGGAACTTCTCGCCGGCGATGGCGCGGTGCGTCTCCTGCGGCACGACCGTGCGCGACGGGCGATCCTCATCGAGCGCGCCCGACCCGGCTACGACGCGTCGGGATTGCCCGAGCCCCAGGCCATCCGTGTCGCGATCGCCGCCGCCAAGAAGTTCTGGCGACCTGCCGAGCGCGGGGCGCCGTTCCGTTGGATCGGCGACCACATCCCGCGCTGGCTCGACAACGCGGGCGATCACTACCTCGTCCGGCAAGCGAAAGAGATCTACGAAACGATGCACCCGAGCGACGCGACGCTCGTTCACGGCGACTTCCACCACCACAACCTCCTGAGCAATGACGACGGCTGGGTCGTGATCGATCCGAAGCCGATGGTCGGCGAGCCCGAGTTCGACGTGCCCACCTTCCTGTGGAATCCCATCGGCCACCAGCCCACGAGGGAATCGGTGGAGCGCTGGATCGCCGCGTTCGCGGATGCCGGACTCGATGCGAATCTTCTTCGCAAGTGGGCGATCGTACGGGGGACCTATCAGGGGCTTCCGCTCTCGCACGGTCTGACCGCGGAGACCTCGCCGGCGCTCAGAGTGGTGCGGGCGCTCCTCTAGGCGTCGCTCCGCCGCCTATTCGACACCAAGGCCCGCGGCGGCCGGGCGCAGACTCGCGCCGTGCGGAGGGTCGTCACGATCGTTTGCGTTGTTCTCGCGCTCGCTGTGGCCGGCGGCGCCTACGCCTGGAGCGAGATCGTTCCGGGTGCGCCGACGACCATCGCGATCGTCCCCGCAGATGAGGTCGTCATCGCGCCCACTGCCCAGTTCCAGTTCGCGTCGGATGTTCGCGACGCGCGGAACCGCGTCGTCGGGACGACACCCGCGTGGACGTCCGAGGCGCCGATCGACGAGCGCGGACTCTTCACCGCGCCCGATCGGGCCGGCGTGTATTTCGTGCAGGCCGCGATCGGCGAGCTTGCCGCGACCGCGAAGATCACCGTGAAACCCGGCGCGCCACGCACCGTACGGGTCCTGCCGGCGACCGCGAGCCTCAAACCGCGTGAGACGGTCGCGTTCTCGGCGACGGCGTTCGATGAATGGGGCAACAGCGTCCCCGTCACGCCGACGTGGCACGTGACCGCAGGGAGCGGGACGATCGACGAGCAGGGCATCTTCACCGCCGACGGATCCGGCGTCTCGACCATCGCGATGGATGTCGAGGGCATGACCACATCCGCGACCGCGACGGCGCGGTGCGTGCCGCCGCGGACGGAGACTGCGGGCGGACTGACGTTCACCGTCGTGTGCGGCGCCAACGCCGACATCTGGCTCAACGGCAACGGGCTCGACGCGGCCGAAGTCACCGAGACGATCGATCGCGCCGTCGTCGCGGTCGAGGCCGCATTCGGTCGTCCGCTCCGACACCGGTTGAACGTCAATGTCTTCGCCACGAAGGCGGGTTTCGACGTCGGGCTCAAGCAGGTGCTGCGGGTCGAGCCAACGCCACTCGAAGAGGGCATCTTCATACCGCCGGCGATCGTCGCGATCGACTGGACCGGCGGCGACATCCCCGAAGCGATCGCGCGCCACGAGATCACCCATCTCGTCGTGGACGAAGCGGCGGGCCGTCGCGTGGCCGTCCCTTTCTGGCTCCATGAAGGCCTCGCGACGCTGAACGAGTTTCCGGTGAGCGCCGACACGGCTCTCATCAGCCGGTACTGCACCGCATCCGCCGCGAAAGCTGCTCAGCTGCCGGCGCTCTCATCGATCGCGACGGGCGCCGGTTGGCGCACGTACGTGAGCGACGTCGGCGTGGACGCCTACTACCTCGCGGCGCAGGTTGCGTCGTTCGTCGTCGCCGACGCCACGAGCGAATCGAACCTGCTCGACAAGATCCGCGGAGGCCTGCCGATCGAGAGCGCGTATGAAGCAGCGAGCGGACGCTCCTTCGCGACATTCACATCAGAGCTCAGCGATCGCGCGCTCGCACTTGCGGATGGCTACCCAGGGGTCGCAAGTACCACTCTTGGCGGAAACGCCGGCACCGTGTACGTCCTCTACGGCCAACCGCCTGACGCTCGAATCAACGTGAACATCGCGAACGCGCGCTTCGGTGGATCCGACTCTCCGACCACGAATAGCTATGGGTGCTCGATCGGGTTTCTCGGCAATTCCTGGCCGCGGGGGACATACCTGGTGACGCTCAACGGGCCCAACGGCCGCGCCACCGCGAACTTAGTGCGCTAGCGAAGCCAGGGCGGGGCTTCCCAACGATCGGGAAGCACGGTGACCTTGACCGGCATTTCGGCGGCTGTCTCCGAGACCGACTGGATCTGACCGATCAGCATCGGTCCGTACGGGCAGAACGGGGTCGTGAGGACCATCTTGATCTCGGCCTCCTCGGGCGTGAACACGACCTCACGGATGAGGTCGAGGTCGATCACGGAAAGCCCGATCTCAGGGTCGAGGACCGATTGCAGCGCGTTCAGGATCTTCTCCTGCTTCTCGGCCTCGGCCACGACAGGCGTCGTCTTCTTTTCTTCGCTGATCTTCTCTTCGCTCATTGCTTCTCCTTTTACCGCCGCGCCCATGCCACAAGGCTCAGGACCACGGTCAGCAGGACACTCAACACGATCGACGTCGCCAGAGGCGCGTACAACGTCCATCCGTCACCGCGGACGGTGATGTCCCCGGGTAGGCGGCCGATGAGCGGAACTCGATCGGCCACGACGAGCAGCACCCCGAAACCGAGGATCACGGCCCCGATCAGGACCAGAAGGCGACCGAATTGAGCGAGCTCCATAGGCATTAATTGTCTCACCCCAGTTATCGCTCGGCTGGACGCGATCGCGTTAACCACCGCGCACATCGGCGCGGATGAGCACGACTACGCTTTCTATCGAAAAGTTGGTACGAGTGGGCACTCTCGCCGCGTCCGCCTCTCGGTCGGCCTGCTGGTCGGCTGTCTTCCTCAGTTGCCACCTGAGGCGAACGCATCACCAAGTCCGTCGGCCGGTGTGAGCCCACAAGGGGGCGTCGTGCGCACCGGCGATCCCGGTACGCGGCAGGGGAACGGCGACGTTGACCGAGCTCCCGCACGAGATCGGGACGTCCGTGGTGTTCGGCCTGGACGAGGAGGATGTCGACGGAAAGATCGTCAGCCGTTTCGAATGGCGATGGCAGGGCGGGTTGCTGCAGTCCCCCGATGGCGGCAGCGTCGTGTATGAGGTTGCGACGGACACCACGAGCGGAAGGACGGTGCTGTTCATACGCGACATGCTCGGTCCCGGGCGCTTGCTGGCGCCGATCACCCGAGCGGGCGACCTTCGTCGACCTTCAAGAGGGAGCGCTTGCAGAGATCGACAAGCCCTGGGGCTCTGTCCGCCAGTGGTCCCCGGATGGGCGCTTTGTCGTCTTGAGCAGAAGCGGTTATCACGGGCCCCTGAGCAAA
>DATLPP010000124.1:0-4265 GCA_035535615.1 Candidatus Udaeobacter sp. | reverse complement strand
ATGACCCACCAGCTGATCCCCTGACCGCGCGGAAGGCGCTGACCGACGTATGAGCCCGACGGTCCGACCGCCGCGCGGATTACGAGGTTCTCCGCCGCGTCGTCGAGCGTGAGAAGGAAACCGTTCTCGTAGCCCATCGCGTCGCAGATGATCCGAAGCAGCCGCTCGGCGAGCTCATCGATGTCGAGAACGGCGCTGATCTCCGACGCGAGACGCTGCAGGATCGCGAGCTGCCGTCCGTGGGTCTGCGCGCTGGCAGCGAACTGCTCGAGCAGGACCCCCGGTCCCGGCACGTCCTCGATGTCCTCGTGAAGGATCCCGGCGATGCGGCGGAGCTGCGCCGCGCCCTGCGCCCGGTCACGCTCGATAAGGCGCAGGAAGGAGTCGACGACCGCGGGGTGGAACTGGGTCCCGCGACAGCGGAGGAGCTCCGCGCACGCGTGCTCGACGCTCTGCGCGGGCTTGTAGGCACGCCGGCTGACGATGACCTCGAACGCGTCCGCCGCCGCAACGACGTAGGCCTCGATCGGCACGAGGTCTCCGCCAAGCTGGTCCGGATAGCCCTCTCCGTCGTAGCGCTCGTGATGGCTCCGCACGATCGGCACGAGGTCGCGAAGGGGTTCGACCGCGTTGACGATCGACGCACCGAGCATCGAGTGGCTTCGCATCATCACCCACTCGTCGGGCGAAAGCGCGCCCGGCTTGTTCAGGATCGCGTCGGGTACACCGATCTTGCCGATGTCGTGAAGCAGCGCGCCGAGCTGGATACGGCGGACCTGGTCGGCGCTCAGCTGCATCTCCTCGGCGATCCCACGAGAAAGCGCGGCGACCCGCGCGGAGTGGCTGCGCGTGTACGGGTCTCGCGCATCGACCGCCGCGGCGAGCGCGCGCACCGACGCGAGGTATAGCTCGCGCATGCGCGCGAGCGCGCCGACATTCTCGAACGCGGTCGCGACGAGGTTCGCGAGCGTCTGGAGCACCGCGACGTCCTCGTCGTCCAGCACGTTCGGCACATCGGTCCCGCATGCGAGCACACCGACGAGCTTTCCGCGGCTCTTCATCGGCAGGTGCACCTCGCTTGGTGTACGGAACGGCTCGCCTGAGAGAACGACCTGGCTCGTCGGGCCTGTCCCGACCGACTCCCGCGTCTCGCCCGCCGCCGCATCGTCGCCGTGCGCTTCGATCACGAACTCGAGCTCGCTGCTTCGCTCGTCGTAGCGCGCGATCGAGAACGAGCCACGGCGCAAAAGCGTCCCTGCCGCATCGAACGCGAGCTTCGCGATCCCGAACGGCTCTTGCACAGCGGCGAGCTGCCAGGCCAGGACGTTCAGCGCCGACAGGCGTCCGATCCGTCGCTCACGTTCGCGGCGCTCGTTGGCGGCACGAAGGGCGCTCGCGGCGAGGTCCGCGAACGCGAGCAGCTCCTGTCGCTCGATCGCGTCGAACGTCCGGTACGAGTCGGTCGTGCCCACGGTTAAGGCGGCGCGGATCTCTCCGTCGAGGATGATCGGTGCGACCATCGTCGCGTGCACGCCGACGTCGCGCGCGAGCATGCTGATCGGCCGGTCCGGCTCGATGCCGTTGTCGCTCGCGTAGTCGCGCATCACGACCAGCTCGCGCGCGGCGACCGCCTGCCGCAGCAACGGTCCGTGCGAGATCCAGCCGTGGCTGCGTGCTGGAGCCGCCTTTCCGAGCGCGGCCATCGGCCGGGCGAGGTCGCCCTTGACCTCGGTGATGATCACCCATTCCAGGTCGAAGACCGCCTGCATCGCCTGCGCGATCCGCTCGATGACGTCCTCGGGCATGGCGCCGGACAGCTCGCGCGACAGCGTCTCGAGACGGCGGCCCTGCTCGATGATCCGTGCGTTGCGAAGCGCGATCGAGGCGTGCGAGGCAAGACCTTCGAGCGCGGCGCGATCGTCGGCATCGAACGGACGGGGCTCGAGGCGGCCGACGGTGAGCGTCGCGGCGAACTCGCCGTGGATGAAGATCGGCACGCCGATCAGAGCGCGTACTCCGACCTCGCGGACCGCCGGCACGGCGGTCGGATCGGCGGCGTAATCGTCGACCGTCACGGTCGCGCGGGTCCGGAGGACCGCGCCGACGATGCCCGCCTCGGACGGGGCGTGGACGCCGACGACCTTCTCACCCGTCCCGGCGCCTGCCGCGATGTAAAACTCATCCCCGCGGCGGACGTTGATCGTCGCGTGGTGCGCGTTCGCGAGGAGGAGCGCGCTTCGGGCGATCGTCCGGAAGAGTGCCATCGGCTCGGTCTCCGACGCGATCTCGGTGGCAAGACGCTCGAGGCTCTTGCCGAGCCGCAGCGCTTTCTCGGCGCGCGCCTGCTCCGCGCGATAGCTGTCTACGGTGGCCGACAGGATCAGCACCGCGATACCGACGACGAAGACCTCCGCGATGAGCTGCGGTGTGGGTGTGGGTTCGCCCATCGTCATACGGAGCGCCTCCATGCCGAGGCGCGCCGCGAGGTAGGTGGTCATCGTCGCGATGAGACCCGCGCGGCCCAGCCGGTACATCGCGAAGGCACCCACCGCCAGGACGATCACGAACGCGATGCTTCGCGGATTCGAGGCGCTGCCGACCATCCAAACGCCGGCGGTGACGAGATCCGCGAGCACGATCTGGAGCGAGACCTCGTGCAGCGCGAGGGCGCGACCCCGCCGCCGGTCGAGAAACCAGACTCGCGCCGCCGTCGCGACGAGGAGAACGAGCGCGGCCAAGGCGATCGGGACGATCCCCTGCCCACCGAGGGAGAGCCAAGCGACCCCACCAAGGCACGCTCCGAAACGCCCCACCAGCAATGGATCGCGCGGAAAAACGCCCCGCATCCCGGCGAAACGATAGGTAGCCTGCTTGCCAGAGAAGTATCAGGGACGTAGGGAGGCGCGTGCAAAAGACCCTCGGGACCGCTCTCGCCGGTGTCGTCCTCGGTGCCGTGGCCGTGCCGCTCCTCTTGGCCACCTTCGCTCCGTTGGGATTCATCGTGTTCGCGGCCCTGGTGGGCCTGGCCGCCGCGCGGCGTGAGTCGCGCGCGCTCGGCGGTGGTCTCCTCATCGCTTCAGGCCTGTGGTGGGTCTATTTCATCCGCCAGGCCGTCGATCGATGCGACGCGCTCGATCGCCAACCGAGCGGAAGCTGCGCGATCTACGGCAGCGACGAGCAGCTGGTGCTGGCCGGATGCGTCGTCGTCGTGGGCATTCTTCTCGTCGCTGTCGCGCTGCGCCACAAGACGGCTACGGCTTAGCGGCTCCGTCCGAACCCGGTTTCGGAAGATCGGTGCGCGGCGGAGCGAAGACCTGGACCACCTGCGTGATCTCCTCGAAGACACGGGCGCCGTGCGCTGTCCCCGCGGGGATCCGGAAGGTGTCGCCCACCATGAGGATGCGTTGCTCGCCGGCTATGACCATGGCGAGCGAGCCCTTCACGACCACGCCGAACTGCTCGACGTCGTGCTTATGAGTCTCGACGATCGTCCTTGCCGTGTAGTCGTACACGATCATCGTCGCGTGCTGGGCATGCACGACGCGGCCTTTCACGCCCGGATGCGGCTCGATCAGGGGTAGGTCGCGAGGGCTCGCGTAATACAGACGGGGCACGTGCTAGGAAGCGGTGGCCTCGTCTCCCTCGAGCGAGATCTGCTCGTTCTTCGAGAGGAGGAGCGGCTTCATCTTGCCCTCGATCGAATCGCCGGTCACCACGACCTTCCGGATGTTCGTGCTCGAGGGGATCTCGTACATCACGTCGAGGAGTACCTCCTCGATGATGGTCCGGAGGCCGCGGGCGCCGGTCTTCCGTTTCGCCGCGCCCTTTGCCGCCGCCTGGAGCGCATCCGGCGTCAGCTGGAGCTCCACCTTATCGAGCGCAAGGAACTTCTGGTACTGCTTGACGATCGCGTTCTTCGGCTCGGTGAGGATCCGCATGAGGTCGCCCTCATCGAGGGCTTGCAGGGGCACGACCACTGGAAGCCGGCCGACGAACTCTGGAATGAGTCCGTACTTCAAGAGATCGTCCGGCATGACCTGCTCGAGGATCGCAGAGGTCTCCTTCGTGTTGTCGCGAAGCGTCGCACCGAAGCCCATCGTCTTCTTGCCGACGCGCGCCTCGACGATCTTCTCGAGACCTTCGAACGCGCCGCCGCACACGAAGAGGATGTTCGTCGTGTCGATCTGAATGAAGTCCTGATGGGGATGCTTGCGGCCACCCTGCGGCGGGACGTTCGCGACGGTCCCCTCGAGAATTTTTAGGAG
>DATLPP010000123.1:0-4817 GCA_035535615.1 Candidatus Udaeobacter sp. | reverse complement strand
CCGGCGGCCATGTGGGGGATCGCGCACGACCAGGGCATTCGTCTTCCGACCAAGGACTACTGGGAATTCGTCGATCTCATCACGGTGCGCAAGCAGTCGAAGAAATCGTTCGAGGACTTCCTCGCCCTGTATCACTGGACGGAGCTCGTGCAATCAAGCCCGCTCGCGGTCGAGCAGTCCGTGTATCACGTCGTAGGCGGCGCATACCGGACGGCGAACATCACCACGCTCGAGCTCCGGTACAACCCGATGAAGCGAAATCGGGGAGGCGAGCGCGACCTCGACCACATCATCATGGCGTCGATCCGCGGACTTGACCGGGCGCTCCTTGAGTATCCGGTCAAGGCCGGGCTCATCTTCTGCCTCGACCGAACGTTCGACCAGACGCTGAACTCGATCATCCTCGAGAAGGCGATCGCGTACCGCCACCGCGGTGTCGTCGGCATCGATATCGCCGGCGGCAAGAATCCGGACTTCCGGTATCGCGACTACGCGGCCCTGTTCAAGAAGGCGCGCAAGGCGGGCCTCGGCGTCACCGTGCACGCCGGCGAAGACGAGGACTGGGAAAGCGTCGACGAAGTGCTGGAGCATCTCGAGCCGGACCGCATCGGCCACGGCATTCACGCGGCGAGGAACGCCGCTCTGTGCAAACGGCTCGCCGAGCGCGGTGTCCTCCTCGAGATCTGTCCGTCGTCGAATCTCGACTCCAAGATCGTGAAGGACGCCGACGAGCTCGGCGAGTACATCGCTATCTTCAAGAAGCACAAGGTGCGTTTCTCCTTCAACACCGACGGCCCCGAGATGCTCGAGACCACGCTCCGCGACGAGCTGCGTCTCGCCGTGCGCAGCGGCTGGGTCACGAAGGACGAGCTCGCGGAGTGCGGCGCGTGGGCGAAGGAGGCGTCGTTCCTCCCGCGGAACGGCCGCTCATGACCTACGCCCTTTGGCGACTCCTCCTCATCTGCGTCGCGGCGGCAGCCGGCGAGACGATCGCGGTGCAGTTCGAGGCCTACGACATCGTGATGTGGGTGGGGCTGTTTTGCGGAGCGATCGCGTATGTCCTCACGCAGGACCTCGATCGTCCGCGCCCCGGAGGCGGCCGGCGCGGCGAGATCAAGTACTGGCGTGGGCGCCGGATCGATGACGACGACCGTCCAAGCCGATTGAACTAGCCGATCAATTCCATGTCTACGCGGGCTTGCGTGCCCTGACGAGAGAGGCCGCGACCCACGGTCCGCCAAACCACATTCGCGGCCCGAGCGAGTGTCGCTCGACGTCGACCATCCCGCGGTCCCGCAATCGCGCTTCGAACTCGCGAGTCGCGTTGATGTCCACGACGAGGACCCGCCCTCCTCGGCGGAGCACGCGCACCGCTTCGTCGATCGCCTTCGCGCGACCGGCGGCGTCCGGGATGTTGTGGATCGCAAGGCTGCTCAGAACGATGTCGAAAGACTGATCCTCGAAGGGAAGCGCTCGCATGTCGCCGGTTCGAAGTTCGACGCGATCTGCCACGCCCTCGAGTTGTGCGTTGCGTCTGGTGACCTCGATGGCGTTCCCTGATTGATCCGACGTCTTCCAGAGGTCGATGCCCACGGTGCGTCCACGCGGCAGGAGCTTCGCGACCATGAGAAGCACCGCGCCGCGCCCGCATCCAAGATCGAGCACGCGCTCGTCGCCCCGAACCTTGAGCGACAGCAGGATCTCCGCCCACACGGCGAACTTCCCGAACCGCGATGCGTAGAGGTAATCGGCGACGCTCGCGGCCAACGCAAGCCCGATGTTCAGGGCCGGCACGGGAACGGTGGGGATGGCGAGTACGGAACCAATGAAGTAGATGGCGATCGCGGCGACTGCGCCCGTTCCCATCCAGAGCGGTACGTAGGGAGCGTCGATGCCGTACTCGCCGCGTCGGCGATCCAGATCCGCCGCGGGGGCCACGGTCACGCCGCCGACTCTAACCCCATGATTCCGCGGTGATCTACGCGTTCGCGCCCCTGCGCGAGGATGACCTTCCCATCGTCCGCCGCTGGCTCCTCGAGCCTCATGTCAAACGCTGGTGGGACGACGGCGTCAAGAGTCCCTATCCGGATGCCTCCATCGAGGACTACCGCGAGGCGATCCATGGGAAGGACCCGACCTACCACTACCTCGCGCTGATCGACTCGAGACCCGTCGGCATGTTGCAGCACTACCGGATCGGGGATGATCCGGAATACGCCGCCGCTCTCGCTCTTGGCGAAGACGCGATCGGCGTGGATCTTTTCATCGGCGAGGTCGGGCTCATCGGTCGTGGCCACGGACCAGTGATGCTGCGCCAGTTCCTGCGCGAGATCGCGTTCCCGTTCCACGGCATCGACGTGTGCGTGATCGGACCGTCGGTAAAGAACATCGCGGCGATCCGTGCGTACGAGAAGGCGGGGTTCCGCGCTCTGCGCGAGGTGGAGGTGCCGGGCGAGCCGGATCCCGAATTCCTCATGCGAGTTACCGGCGCCGAGTTGAATTCACTGCACGAGTGATGCATCAAAGCACACGACGGGGAGTCTCCGCATCTGGGATGATTCACGCAGATGGGTCTTCTCGACGGAAAGAAAGCGCTCGTCATGGGCGTGGGCAACAAACGCAGCATCGCGTGGGGCATCGCCACGGCGTTCCAGCGCGAAGGGGCGGAGCTCGCGTTCAACTGGCCGAACGACCGCCTCAAGGACAACGTGCTCGAGCTCGTCGCGACCCTCCCGAACCACGACGCGATTCCCGTGGGTCCGTGCGACGTTTCCAAGCAGGAGGAGATCGACAAGTTTTTCGCGGAGATCGACCGCAGGTGGGGCAAGCTCGACATCCTCGTCCACTCCATCGCGTTCGCGGCGCTCCAGGACTTGAAGGGACGGTTCCACGAGATCAGCCGCGACGGTCTGAAGACGGCGATCGACATCAGCGCCTATTCGCTCGTCGCGCTCAGCCGCGCCGCATTGCCGCTGTTCGACAAAGCCGGGGGCGGGTCGGTCATGAGCTTGACGTACAACGCGGTCGATCGCGTTGTGCCGAGCTATAACTCGATGGCCATGGCGAAAGCGGTCCTCGAGGCCGAGACTCGCTATCTCGCGGCGGATCTGGGGCCGCACAACGTTCGCGTGAACGCGATCTCGGCCGGACCGCTGAAAACCCTCGCGGGCAGCGCGGTGAAAGGCGTCTCGCAGGCGCGGGATCTCATGGTGGAGAAGGCGCCGCTCCGCCGGAACATCACGCAGGACGAGGTCGGCAACGTCGCCGTGTTCCTTGCGTCGGAGTGGTCTCGCGCGGTGACGGGCGACACGATCTTCGCGGACAACGGATTCAACATCCTCGGCGTGACCGAGTAGCTCTGGAGCGGCGGCCTGTCGGTCGGGCCGCCGCTCCTCACCCAGCGCGTACTGGCTTTTGATTACGGACCGTTGCGGATGAGCCCTTCGTGGTCGATGAGGATGTTGTCGATGGTCGCGAGACCGATGCCGTTGGGATCTTGTGCGCCCGGTTGGTCGGTGCCTTCGTCAAAGAGGACGTCGATCGACTTGATCGTGCTCCCGGGAGTCACCGGTGGGAATGCCTGTGCCGGGTTGGTGATGTCCCAGCGGTATCGCGTCCACTGAAGAGCGTCTTGTCCAGCCGGTGTGGCGATCGCGAGCGAGCAGTTCCCGACGAAGCTGGACATCTCATTTCCCAGTGGGTCCCACCAGGTCACGTTGAAGCGCGGAGCGCCTCCACCGCAGTGGCCGCCGTTGCGGGCGTCGAAGCCGACGCGGAAGCCGCCGGTCAACGGGACGGGCATTCCTTCCACGCCGTCGATCGTTGCGCCTGCAGCCGAGCAGTCGGGCGTGGGGCCATTCTTCGAGAGCAGCAATCCCTGATGCGGATCCTGCTTGGTGTTCGGGTTCGGGTTCGTTGTGCTGGTGTTGGGCCCGCCGTTGTCCGGAAGGCCGAGCCCGTCGAGCCACGCGGCGGTGACGATATTGCTGCCGTCGGTGGTGCCGCAGTCGGCGGCTGTGCCGACGAAGGTGAAGGGCGTGGCGGTCAGGTCCCACGCGGATGCCTTCTGGGCCGCACCGATGGCGATGACCGAGCACACCAGAGCACCGGATGCGATGAGCGTTATGAGCCGTTTCACTTGAGTTCCTCCTTTCGTCATGGTTTGGCTCTTGTCGAAGGAGGCTGTACCGCGAGCCGATTGCGAAAACCATCAACGACCCATTGACTCGCGCACGCTTGGGCGGAGTGATGCCGCGTGTCTTGGCGGCGGTCCTCAACGGGCGCCATACACGGCCGCCACACGGTCATGCCGCAGCTCACCGACTCGGCCGGTGTCCGGCCTGTTGACCGCGCCCGGGCTCATCGCATCGCGAGCTCGTAGCCTCCCCAGCTGCCGACGATCGCGTACCCGAGCGCCGTGTTGAGCGCGACCACCTCGGCGTTCGCCGTGCTCGTGTGGATCTCGCGATAACCGTGCGTTCGCGCCCATTCGTGCACCCGGAGCTTTAGAAGCCGCCCGATGCCCCGCCGCCGGTACTCCGGCAGGACACCGGTGATCAGGATCCGCAGCACGTCCTCAGCGAATTCATGCACCGCCGAGCACCCCACGAGCCGGTCGCCGTCGCGTGCCACGAAGTAGGCGTCGGGCAGGCCTTTGAGCTCGTCGAAGACCTCGCGGCGCCAGTCCTCGAACGGGCGCGCGGTGACTTTGCCAAGGGTGGGCTGATCGACGCGCGCCGCGGTGTACAGCTCGTGCACCCGGTTGAGGGACTCGTCGCCCTCGCGCGCGCGGAGCTGCGACAACGTTTCGATGTGAA
>DATLPP010000122.1:0-5344 GCA_035535615.1 Candidatus Udaeobacter sp. | reverse complement strand
CTAAAGGCCTGCGGTCGCAGGCTGGTGCTCGAGCCACGCCGTCGCTTCCTCTGCGCGGCGGAAACGATGAACGGTGAGGTGCAAGTGCTCGGGCCGCGCGAGGATGAGGGGCAGCTCGCGCCTGCGTCGGCGTGAGGTCTTCAGCGCCCACCAGAAAAGGCTGTCGCGAGAGAGAAATTGGTTTCGAAGAGTTTCGCGATTACCGGTGCCAGGCCAGAGCTCCTCGCCGCTGCGACTCCGACGCACGGCGCGCCGGAAGAGTCGGACGAAGATCGCGCCGAGCGGCGGATCGAGCCAGACGACGGTGTCCGCTCGCGGCCACACGAGGTCGCGCGCCCCGCGGCCGGCGTAGTTCCCGTCGATCACCCAGGCATCGCCTTCGACCGCGCGCGCGACGCGCTCCTTGAAGAGATCCTCTGGAACGAGCGTCCAGTTCGGACCCCACGCGAGGGCGTCGAGCTCGACGTGCACTATGCCGAGCCGACGCGCCAGCTCACGCGCGAATGTCGTCTTCCCCGAGCCCGTCGATCCCACGACCGAGATGCGTCGCGGCGGCGAGGTCAGTTAAGAACGAGCGACGGGCCGGTCGTCGTTATTTCTTTTCCACCTTGCCGACGTCGAATGACTTGCCACCCTTGTTGGGCTTCGTCGTGTTCAGGCCGGCGTTGATCTGCCTAACGACTTGTTGCACGAGGTCATTCGGCATTGGCAGCGTTGGGCCCGTATCTGGTTCGGACGGATCCACAATGATGATGTCGAACGTCGCAATGTACCGATGATGTCCCACTGAAGTTCTCCCCCTCTTGCCCCTGGCGGGGCACGCAACATGGGAATACTCCTCAGGCAGTCAAGTCGGCTACCCAGCCGCTCCTAGACTCGGCCCGTGCCGCAGGAACGGAAGGTCGTGACCGTCCTGTTCGCGGACATCGTCGATTCGAGCGCTACGACCCGGTCGTATGACGCCGAAGTGCTCCGCGCGGCACTCGCGCGCATGTTCGCCAGGACGCGCGAGATCCTCGTCGCTCACGGCGCCACCGTCGAAAAGTTCATCGGCGACGCGGTCATGGCCGTCTTCGGAATTCCGGTCGCGCACGAGGACGATGCCGAGCGAGCGGTGCGCGCCGCGCTCGCGTTGCGCGCCGATGTGTCACCGAACCGCGAGGATGGACGTCCGGGCTTCACGCTCCGCATCGGCATCAACACCGGCGAGGTCGTGACCGGCGATGGCGAGGGAGCCGAGTTTCTCGTCACCGGTGAGCCGGTGATCGTCGCGGCGCGACTCGAACAAATGGCGCAGCACGGGGAGATCCTCGTCGGTCCAGTGACGAGAGAAATCACTCGTGGCCGTGTGAGCTACGGACCGGTCCGCACCATCCAGACAAAGGGCATGGGGCTGGTAGAGGTCGCCGCGGCCGAGCGTCTCGCCGGACCCGGCGCAGCCTCGGGACACACGGCAAGCCCCTTCGTCGGACGCGAGTCGGAGATGCGCCTGATCGATGACGTGCACCGGCGTGTGGCGTCAACGGGTCGGCCGCATCTCGTCACCATCTATGGAGACGCGGGCATGGGCAAGACGCGCCTCGCCCTCGAATTCCTACGGCGCCTCGACCCGGCCGAGCCGATCGCGCGCGCGGCCTGTCTGCCCTACGGACACGCGATCACCTACTGGCCGCTGCAGGAGCTCATCCGCGGTGAAGCCGCGATCACACCGACGGACGGGCGCGATGAAGCGCGCGCGAAGATCGAGACGCGCGTCGCGGGGATGGAGGGCCTCGACGAGCTCGAGTCGCGGGCCATCGCGCGCGAGCTCGCGGCTCTCGCGCTCGCCGATGCCGACACACCGCAGTCGGAGCTGACGTCCGACGCGCGCCGGCGCGAGCTCGCTCTTGGGATGACGCGATATCTCGAGGCCCGGCTCGGTTCGACGCCGGGGACGATCGTGCTCGAGGACCTGCACTGGGCCGAGGAACCGTTTCTCGCGCTTCTCGAAGAGCTTCTCGAGCAGCTCCACGCGCCGCTTCTCCTTCTCTGTCTGGCGCGCCCGGACCTCCTCGAGCGGAGACCGACCTGGGGTTCGGGACGCACAAACGCGATGGCGATTGCGCTCGAGCCGCTCGACGTTCCCGAGACGGAGAAGCTCGTGCGTGCGCTCCTCGCCGGGGGTCCCGACCGGCCCGTGGACGACATCGTCGCGCGCACCGAGGGAAATCCTCTCTTCGTAGAGGAGTACGTCCACATGCTCGTCGATCAGGGTTCGCGCGCGGTCGTGCCTCCGACGCTTCAGGGCGTCATCGCCGCGCGCATCGACGCGACGACCCCCGGTGTGAAGCGGCTCTTGCACGAAGCGAGCGTCATCGGACGCGACTTCTGGCTCGACGCGGTGCCGACCGAGCCCGCTCCCGCGGATGTCGCGGAGGCCGAGCGGCGCGGGCTCATCTCTCGGCGCGCCCGCCGCGGTCCGTCGGGCAGGCCCACCTTTGTGTTCCGTCACGGGCTGATTCGCGAGGTCGCGTACTCGTCGCTGTCGAAGGCCGAGCGCACACGCGTGCACGACCACTACTCGCGCTGGCTCGAGACGGCGTCGGGCGAGCGCGCGCAGGAGTATGCGGAGATCGTCGCGTACCACGCCGAGCGCGCGTTCGCGCTCGCGCACGAGCTCGATGCCGGAGGCACCGGTGACCTTGGCCGGCGCGCCTTCACCCTCCTGTCGCGCAGCGCGGCAGGCGCGTCCGCCCGGGGCGAGTTCCGTGCGTCGCGCGAGCTGAACGACCGCGCCCTTGCGGTCGGCGCCGGCGGCGGCATTCCTGCCGCGGAGCTTGCATCGGCGCGTGCCCTCAGCGCGATCGTCAAGCTACGGCTGGACTCGGACTTCGCGGCGGTGAACGAGCTCGATCGCGCGATCGACGCGGCGCGTTCCCTCGGGCCGAGCCCCGAGCTCGTGCGCCTTTTGGTATGGCGAGCCTCTTCGGTCACGATCCTCGACGACATCCCGGAGTCGGAGCGGCAGTTCGAGGAGGCCGTCGCGGTCGCGCGCCAGACGGGCGATCGCGAGATCCTGTCGTACGCCGTGTGGGCATCGACCGAGCCGCTCGGGCTCACCGGGCGATTGGACGAACAGGCCAAGCTGCTCGAACACGCGCTTGCCGAGGTCCGCGCCGTCGCGGCGCCGTACGAGGTGGGCTGCCTCGTCGAGATCTGCGTCAACGCGGCCGCGCGCGGCGATCACGCGCGCGCCCGGGAGGTCGCCGATGAAGCCATCGCGGCAGCTCGCGCGAGCGGCCGCCGGATGGATCGGTGGCGGGCGGCCTATGCCCTCGCCGTCAGCCTTCTCGCGAGCGAGGACCCGGGTGCGCTGGCCGCCGCGGAGGAGGCGCTCCTCCTCGCGAGAGAGATCGGCGGGCCCGGGGCGCTGGCTGAGGCGGCCCATACGGCGAGCCTCGCGCGCCAGGCGAGCGGCGATCTCGAAGGCGCGCGCACGGTCCTCGAGGAGACCCTCGCCCAGCTCGATCCCGCGCGGATGACGGTCCAACGCGACGTGATCACGCGACTCGAAACGCGCCGCGCCGAGGTGGCCCTCGCACGAGGCGACATCGAGACAGCACGCTCGTCGGCAACGACGGCGGTCCGCATCGCGCCCGGGCCGCACGTCGAGACTCGGGCCGAAGCTCTGCTCGCGCTCGCAGCGGTCGCCCTCATCGACGAGCGCACCGCGGAGGCGCGCAGCCTGATCACGGAAGCAATGGCGCTCCTTGCGCCGAGCGGATATCGCGATCTTCGCGAACGCGCGGAGCGCATGGCCGAAAGCTCGGCGGCGAGGTCGCAAGCGCGCTGACCATCGCCGGTGCTATGTTCGGGAGCCCGTGAAGCTTCACGAATACCAGGCCAAACAGATCCTCGCGCGCGCAGGCATACCCATTCCGGACGGCCGTCTTGCGATGTCGCCGCAAGAAGCGGAGGCCGCGGCGAAGACGTTCGCGGCACCGGTGGCCGTCAAAGCGCAGGTGCACGTCGGCGGACGCGGGAAAGCGGGCGGCATCAAGATGGCGAAGTCTCCCGCCGAAGCGAAGGCCGCGGCAGGGGCCATCCTGGGCATGGACATAAAAGGACTGCGCGTCGAAAAGGTCTACGTCGAGCGCGCGGCCGACATCGCAAACGAGTTGTATCTCGGCATCACGCTCGACCGCGACCGCCGGCGCCCGGTGGTGATGCTGTCGACAGTCGGCGGCATGGACATCGAAGAGGTGGCCACGTCGCGCCCGGACGCCATCGCCCGCGGCTGGCCGAGCCCTCTCCTCGGCCTGCTTCCCTTCGAGGCTCGCGCGCTCGTGTTCGCGGCGGGTGTCGCGCCCGCGCAGCGCGAAGCCGTGGCCGACATAGCTCGGCGGCTCTATCGCGTGTACGGCGAGACCGACGCGACCCTCGTCGAGATCAATCCGCTCTTCGTTCAGAAGGACGGCTCGGTGCTGGCCGGCGACGCCAAGCTCGATATCGACGACAACGCGCTCTTCCGCCAGACGGAGCTCGCCAAGCTCAAGGAGGTCTCACGCGACGAGGAAGCCGAGGAGAAGGCGCGCGCGCTCGGGTTCAGCTACGTGCAGCTCGACGGAGAGGTCGGGATCATCGGGAACGGAGCCGGGCTCGTCATGGCGACACTCGACGCGGTGGTCAACGCCGGCGGGCATGCGGCGAACTTCCTCGACGTCGGCGGCGGAGCGAAGGAAGCGGTCGTGAAGGCGGCGCTCGAGATCGTCCTCTCGAACCCGCGCGTGCGCAGCGTGATGATCAACATCTTCGGCGGCATCACGCGCGGCGACGAGGTCGCGAAGGGAATCCTCGACGTCATCGAGGCGCATCCTCCACGAGTTCCGCTCGTGGTTCGACTCTCCGGCACCGAGGCGGAGGCCGGCCGCAAGCTTCTCGAGAAGGCGCCGCTCGAGTCGCGCGCGACGATGGATGAAGCGGCCGCCGAGGCCGTGCGCCTTGCGAAGGAGCCGGCACGGACGTGAGCGTGCTCTTGGGCAAGAACACGCGCGTGATCGTGCAGGGCCTCGGGCGCGAGGGGCGCTTCCACGCCGAGCGCATGAAGGAGTACGGCACCAAGGTGGTCGGGGGCACGAAGCCCGGTGCAGGCGGCACGACGGTCGACGGCATTCCGATGTTCGACACGGTCGCGCAGGCAGTCGACGAGACCGGCGCAAACGCGTCGATCGTCTTCGTCCCCGCGCCGGCGGCGATGGATGCGCTCCTCGAGGCGATCGACGCGCAGATCGACCTCGTGATCGCGATCACCGAGGGGATCCCGATCGCCGACATGCTCAAGGTCGCGGCCGTGCTCGAGACCGCG
>DATLPP010000121.1:0-1946 GCA_035535615.1 Candidatus Udaeobacter sp. | reverse complement strand
ATCGCGCAGCTCTCTTTCGCGAGGTACGCGAAGAGCGACGCGGCCTCGTTGACGATGCACGTCCCCGCGGGGATCGCGCGAACCTGCGCCGAGCCCATGTGCGTGCCCGCCACGCGGAGGTCATCGAAGTCGAACCGTGTGTCGGTCCGCGATGCGGCGAGAATCCCACCGGTTGGTCCACCGACGTGGATGCCCTTGAGCTTGCCACTCGCGCCACCGGCCTCGCTCAGGATCTCGCCGAGCTGCGAACCCAGAACGATCTCGTACACGCCAGGCCTGACAACAGCGCCTGTCACTGACACGAGCTTCGTCGACGCGCGCGCCTGCTCCGCGACGATCATCGGGAGCCATCCGAGGGTCTCGGCACTCGCGACGAGCGTTGGCCTCATGCGAAGTCCCTGCGACGCGGGATACGGAGGCCGTTGCCGTGCCATCGCTCGCCGCGATTCAAGGACCGCGAGCAGCGCGGATTCCTCACCACCCATGAAGCCGCCAGGCCCAAGAGCGATCTCGACGGCAACGCCCGGATCGTCGGCCGCCATCGCGCGCTCCGCCGCGGTGCGCGCTTCGAGGGCCTCGGGGTGCAGATAGAGGTACGCCTGCGTCGCGCCGACCGCATGCGCCGCGATCGCGATCCCACCGAGGACGTTGTTGGCGCTGCGGGTCAGCAGGGTCCGCGAAAGCGGGCTGCCCGGGTCGGCGTCGTAGGCGTTCGCGACGAGGTAGATCGGGCCGCCGTCGGCGTTGCGGCGCACGGCGCGGATCTTGTCCACGAATGGATAGCCCGCGCCGCCGCGCCCACGCAGATTGCTCTTTTCGATGAGGTCGAGAAGCGCATCGACCGGAAGGTCGCGCGCGCGCGCAAGCGCCCCGCGAGCCTCGCCGTCGAGGAGGCGCGGTGCGGTGCTACTCGGCAAAGGCCGGCTCGAGGACGTGATGGACCTCGTCCTCGTGCAGCTCATCGTGTGCGGGCGGCGGCGACGACTCAGGCCACACACCCGCGACGCCAAGGTTCCCGGTGTATTTCCGTCCCCCGCGCGGAATCGCCGTGCCCTCGCCCAGGGGTGCGCCCCGGAAGTTCGCGAGGAGCGACGCCGTCGTGTACAGGTCGGTCATCGTTTTCCCGAACTCTGCCGCGATGATCTCGGCTGCGTTCCACGGTAGGTAGCCGTACGCTGCGTTCGCCGCGTACAGCACCCTCGTCAGCCGGTCGGCGCTTTCGGGTGTCTCGCGAACGATGCGGCGGACCGGCTCGAGGTCGATTCGATCGTCTTCCGCGGGAATTGTCGTGACCGCGGTCGACATCGGCCGGCGGTCCCCGTACGGCGCGGTCTGGACCATGCGGATCCGGTAGTACGACGCTCGCGGCGCGAGAGGCGGCCGCTTGCGGAATCCGTTCTTGAACGTGTACGAGATCGAGATCGCGCGTGGCGGGCACGCCTTCTCACACATGAGACACGACTCGCATTTGAAGATGCTCGTCTCCGGCTCGAGTAGAAGAGCGATGAGCCCCCGAGACCGTTCCGGGAGATCGCGCTTTTCGTACGGGTATTTGCGTGTAACCGGCCGGGGATGAACGAAGTGCTGCAAAGTGCGCAGCATGCCGGCGACTATTCCGAACATCGATGCCCCTCATTGACATCCGCACGACCGAAACCCTCTCTACGCGACAGGGACCCCCCGGCCTCCGGCCGGTGCCCCATCGCGCGGGGGCCCTCGGTCGTGCGGATGTCGTTTCGCCACTTCATCATCGATCCACATCCCCGAGAACAATGTCGATTGAGCCAAGAATCGCGACGGCATCTGCGACGAGCCGGTCTTTGAGCAGATACGGGAGGATCTGCAAGTTCACAAAGGAAGGACCACGCATCTTCGCGCGGAACGGGTTCGGGCTGCGCCCATCGCTGATCATGTAGATGCCCACCTCGCCCTTCGCGCCCTCGACC